>JANOJK010000039.1:0-4171 GCA_031408165.1 Acidobacteriota bacterium
GGCCGGCGTGCCGCTCATCATCTACCTCAAGTCCGAGGACGGATTCGGATCCGACAAGGACCAGGGGCTCGACGCCGTCGGGCGCCTCGTGGACGAAGGGGTCGCGATCGCGATCAAGTACGCCGTCGTCCGCCGCAATCCGCTCGAGGACCCTTATCTTGACGGTCTCCTGCGCCGCGTCGATCGGTCACGGGTGATCAGCGGGATGGGTGAACGGCCCGCCCTGGAGCATCTCCGCGACTATCGGCTCGGCGGATTGACGACGGGGTCGGGATGCATCGCGCCGCGCCGCTGCCAGGAGCTGTTCGATTCCGCCTGCGCCGGCGACTGGCCGCGCGCCGCCGCGATACGCGAGGACTTCATGCCGCTCGAGGACCTGCGCGACGCGTGGGGCCCCGCGCGCGTGCTGCACCATGCGACCGAGCTCGCCGGCATCGCGCCGACCGGTCCGATACCTCCCTATGTCTCGGCGCTCGACGCCACGCAGGTGGCGCAGCTCTCCCCCGTCGCGCGCGCGCTGCGGGAGCGTGACGCGTGAGCGGCCTTCGCCAGGGCTTCGGCGCCCAGGCGCGTCCGCGCAAGACGCCGGCCGACCTTCGCAGCCATCGCTGGTTCGGCAAGGACGATTTCCGGTCTTTCGGCCACCGATCGCGCGCGAAGCAGGCGGGGTGGAGTGCGGAAGACATCGCAGGCAAGCCCGTCATCGCCATCCTGAATACCTGGAGCGATGCCAATCCCTGTCATACCCATTTCAAGACGCGGGCGGAGGACGTCAAGCGCGGCATCTGGCAGGCCGGCGGCTTTCCCATGGAGATCCCCGTCCTCACGCTGGGTGAGACGTTCATGAAGCCCAGCACGATGCTCTATCGCAACCTCCTGGCGATGGACGCGGAAGAAGCGCTCCGCGCCTACCCGGCCGACGGCGTGGTCCTGCTCGGCGGCTGCGACAAGACGGTGCCGGCGCTTGTGATGGGCGCCACGAGCGCGAACCTGCCGGCGATCTTCGTCCCGGCGGGCGCGATGCTGCGGGGCAACTGGCGCGGGCAGATCCTCGGCTCGGGTACCGACGCGTGGAAGTACTGGGACGAAAAGCGCGCCGGCCTGCTCGACGACTGCGCGTGGCGCGAGATGGAAGACGGCATCGCCCGCTCCTTCGGCACCTGCATGACGATGGGGACGGCGTCGACGATGGCGGCGAGCGTGGACGCGCTGGGCCTGACGCTCCCCGGCGCCTCGTCAATCCCTGCGGCCGACTCGTCGCACCCGCGCATGGCCTCTGCCGCCGGCCGCCGCATCGTGGAGATGGTGTGGGAGGACCTGAAGCCGCGCGACATCATGACGACCGAGGCGTTCGAGAACGCCGTGACGGCCGCGATGGCGCTGGGCGGTTCGACCAACGCCATCATCCATCTCGTCGCGATGGCGGGGCGGGCGGGGGCGACGCTGGATCTCGATCGCTTCGATGCGCTGTCGCGGCGCACGCCGTTCCTCGCGAATATCCGGCCGTCCGGGAAGTTCCTGATGGAGGATCTGTACTACGCGGGCGGTCTGCGCGGGGTGCTCGATCGGCTGCGCGACCTGCTGAACACGGACTGCGTCACGGTCAGCGGGCGGACGTGGGCGCAGGAGCTCGAGGGGGCGCTCGTCTGCAACGACGAGGTCATCGCGCCGCGCGAGCGGCCGATCGGGCCGGAGGGCGGGGTGGCCGTCCTGCGGGGAAACCTGGCGCCCGACGGCGCCGTCATCAAGCACACCGCCGCGGAGCGTCGCCTGCTCCAGCACGCGGGCCCGGCCGTCGTGTTCAGGAACTACAACGACCTCGTGGCGCGCATCGACGATCCGGAGCTGCCCGTCAGCGCGGATTCGGTCCTGGTGCTGCAGGACGCCGGCCCGCTCGGCGGTCCCGGGATGCCGGAGTGGGGGATGCTGCCGATCCCGAAGAAGCTGCTCCAGCAGGGCGTGCGTGACATGGTGCGCCTCTCGGATGCGCGCATGAGCGGCACCAGCTACGGCGCGTGCGTGCTGCACATCGCGCCGGAGTCGTTCGTCGGCGGGCCGCTGGCGTTCGTCCAGGACGGCGACATCATCGAGCTGGACGTCCCGGCGCGGCGCCTGTCGCTGCGCGTGTCGGACGACGAGATGGCGCGGCGCCGCGCCTCATGGACGCCGCGCCAGGTCGCCTATCCCCGCGGCTACGGCCACCTGTACGCCCGTCACGTCACCCAGGCGAACAAGGGGTGCGATTTCGATTTCCTGGAAGGGACGGCCCCGATTGGGGAGCCGGAGATCCATTAGCAGCAGCGCTGTCACGAGCCAAACGAGTCTTTCACGAAGGCACCAAGGCACGAAGGCACAAAGATCAACTCAGGTTCTTGGTGTCTTCGTGCCTTGGTGCCTTCGTGACGAGGTCGTGGCCCGTACACCCGGCGTGGGGCTGGTCAGGTCCGCGGCAGCGCGCGCAGCGCGCCTGTGCTGATCCCGCCGTCCACCAGCAGCGTCTGTCCGGTGATGTATTCGCTCGCGTCGGACGCGAGGAACACCACGGGACCTTCCAGGTCGGTGACCTTCCCGGGACGCTTGAGCGGAATGCGCTCGACGAGGTAGTCGACCCACGCCTGGTCCTGGTACATCACTTCGTTCTGCTTGGTCTTGAACCAGCCGGGCGCGAGGCAGTTGACCGTAATGCCGTGCGGCCCCCAGTCGTCGGCGAGGCTCATCGTCAACTGGCGGATCCCGCCGCGGCTGGCGCCGTACGGACCGAGCCCCGCGTAGCCGGCCACCGACGTCACCGACCCGATGTTGATGATGCGTCCGTAGCGGCGCGGGATCATGTGCCGCGCGACCGCCTGGGCCACGAAGAACGGACCCCTGAGATTGGTGTCGAGCACCAGGTTCCAGTCGTCCCACGAGACGTCCACGGCCTTCTTGCGCACGTTGCAGCCGGCGTTGTTGACGAGGATGTCGATCTGCCCGAGCGCCTCGTGCGCCGCCGCTACCATCGCCTCGATGCTGCGCTGGTCCCGCACGTCGAGCGCGAGTCCCACCGCGCGCCGTCCGAGCGCCTCAATTTCCGCGCAGGTGTCGCGCACGTGGCTGGCGTCGCGGCTGGTCACCACGACATCCGCTCCCGCGCGCGCGAGCGCATTGGCAAAGGTCCGCCCCAACCCGCGGCTCGCGCCGGTGACGATGGCTTTCTTCCCACTCAGATCGAATTGGGTCATACGCGTCACGATTCCATCACGAAGCCGTGGCCTTCAGGGCCGCAGAATCACCTTCATCAGCCCTTCGTCGGCCCTGTGCAGGCGGTCGAACCAGGCCTGCCCTTCTTCGAGCGGCGCCACGGCGCTGATGAGCGGCGCCACGTCGACCGCGCCGGTCGCGAGCAGTTCGATGGCGGCTGGATACTCCCCGCTCGACGCGCAGGATCCGAACAAGGTGATCTCCCGGCTGACGACTGCCTGGAGCGGCAGCGGCACCTCCGGGGCGAGATTGCCGACGAGCGTCACGAACCCGCCCTTCCGCACGCAGCGGACGGCGACCCCAACGGTGGCCGCATGGCCGACGACCTCGAATGCGTGGTCCGCCGCGGAGAGGTCAGACACATCCGCCACCGTCCGTTCCGCGCCCAGGCGCGCGGCCATGGCGCGCCGGCCCGCGTCGAGATCGACCGCCACGATGCGCGTGCACCCATAGGCGCGCAGGACCTGGATAATCAGCAGCCCGATCATCCCGCAGCCGATGACCACGACCTGCTCGGAGGGCGCCGGTCTGCGGCGGCCGACGGCGTGCACCGCGACCGCCAGCGCCTCGACCATCGCGGCGTGTTCGAAGGGCAGCGCGTCGGGCAGCCGGTGCAGAATCCTCGCGGGAACCGCGACGAACTCGGCAAAGGCGCCGTGCCGCCGGTAGTCGCCGCAGGACACCCCCAGCACCACCCGCGCGTCGCACAGGTTCACCTCGCCGCGCCGGCAGAAGTCGCACCGCCCGCAGTACACCGTCGAGTCGAAGGTGACGCGATCCCCTGGCGGAAAATCCGACACGTTCGATCCGCTGCGCTCGATCACGCCCGCCGCTTCATGGCCCATCACCAGCGGCGGAATCCTGCGGCCCGTGATTCCCGTGTAACCGTGGATGTCGCTCCCGCAGATGCCGCAGGCGCGCACGCGCACGA
>JANOJK010000045.1:0-7337 GCA_031408165.1 Acidobacteriota bacterium
CAGGACCTATGGCCGCGGTGACCAGACGATGCGACACTGGCGTTGAGATCACAGCATGCGAATCGTTGCGCTCAGCGATCAGCACGGGTTCCTGCCCGACGTTCCGCCGTGCGATCTCTTGATCGTCGCCGGCGACGTCTGCCCGGACCGTTTCGGGCCGTTCATGGCTGTGCACGACCCATATCAACAGCAGGCGTGGTTTGACCGGACCGTACGGCCCTGGCTCGCCGCCACGCCAGCGACACACAAGCTTCTCACGTGGGGCAATCACGACTGGTGCGGGCAGATGTGCAGTTTCCGCTCGGACACGCCTGCCCACGCGCGATCGACCGACCTCCAGATTCTCGTGGACGAAGGGACGACTGTGGCGTCCACCAGGGGCGCAAGCCGGGAAATGTCCGTGTGGGCGACGCCCTGGTCCAACCTGTTCATGCGGTGGGCGTTCATGAAGCGGCCGAGCGATCTTGAGCGCGTCTACGCGGCGATCCCCGACGGCATCGACGTACTGGTGTCCCACCAACCACCATACGGGTATGGCGATAGCACTTTCGACCTCGACTCACGCCGTGTGGAGCACGTCGGCAGCCGAGAGTTGCTCGTGGCGATCGAGAGAGTTCGCCCAAAGGTCGTGATCTGTGGGCATGTTCACGGCGGCTTCGGCTGCTACGAGCATCAAGGCATTCCGATCTACAACGTCAGCGTCGTCGACGAGAGCTACCGGCTCGTCAACGCGCCGTCGGTCATCGATCTGCCGGGCGTGTGACGCGTGGACGACCAGCGTTGATAATTTCTAGCTGTTCATCAATTCTCAACGAGCCTGTTGTCGAGTGCACCCACCGTGGGGGATCAGGAGCTCTCGGGGCTACTCAGGACGATGAGTAAATTTACTCAACCGGGACGGAGGGTCTTCCGGGGCTGCGCCGTGCGGCGCACCGGCTGACGGCGGAATGGACGTGTAGGAGAGGCGGGATGACGTCGTCGGTATTCGCGAGCTGAAGACACACTTGATACCGCACTTGAAGCGCGTGCGCGCCGGCGCCCGGCTTGTCGTGATCTCACGCGGGCGTATGGTGCCGTCATCAGTCCGGTCGAGAGGCGTCAAGCTCTCGTAATCGCTCACGTAGTCCCTCATCACCAATGCGCGCAGCCAGCCAGGCCGTCTGATTCCGCGGCATGCCCGGCGTCCAAGTGCCGCTCTGTTGCGTACTCACCGCGGTCGCAGGCAAATCAAGATCGTCGAGCAGCTCGTCGCAGCGCAGCCAGTATTCGGACTGCTCCACCGCAGGCCAAGGGTCACGATTAGCGCTCAGCACGGAGTCCTTCGCCGTGAGCTGCGTTCGACCGTCGCCGATAACTTCGACGACGTGCACTGCAAGCCGGACGTGCCTGTGGGCGACCAGCAACCAGAAGCCTCCCGAGGCCGCTTGCTTTGCCCAATCGCGTGCGATCGCTCGCACTCCGACCGGAAGGATGATCTGTTCCTCGAGATGCTGACCACGCAGTGCCGACAGCGTGTCATCTTGGGAGAGAGTCCCAATCCCGCTCCCTCCCAGTCTTAGCAGTGCACAGTTGGCACGGTCCTCGACGATTCTCTTCCGAGTGGTCGGAGCCGGCCTGGCGGGTACACTCGCGCTCACGCTCGATACGGTCTCCCGGATTTTGTGGACGAGTGCACCAAGTTTCGATGGATCCGCGATGACGATGGTCCCCTCAGTTGCCTCGCCGACGCCCTGAGTCGCGTCGCGGGCACGCAGAACCGCCAAGACCGCGCTTATGGCCGCATCCGTCCAATCCAAACTGGATAGAAGCTTCTCCGAGAGCATCGGCGTCCATACGACATCAAGATCCTCGAGAAGTAGCCGTAGAATCGCGACGCGCTGAATATGGCCGAGCGAGCCTCTGGGTGCTTTCGGGCGCAAAAGCCTCTCAGGATCGCAACGGACGCGTTCGCCATCGTCAACGACACCAAGCAGCGAACGAAACCCGTATGTGGGATGCACTTCGAATACCTTGCCCGTACCGGCGAGATCCAAGCCCGGCGCGCTCATCGCATCGCCAACTCGGGAATGGCAGTGCATGCCCATCGCCATCCAGCGCGGCAAAGGCGACCCCAATCGGGGAGTGCCGTAGCAGCCGCCGATTCCGAGTCGCTCCTCCGCAACCCGCCTGTTACCAATCTCCGCAAGCCCCTTGCTGTGCGCCGGAGGGGAATCGATCGCCACGCTCTGGGGGCTCTTTCTGATGCACCAGTCGAGGACGAGGGTTGGCTCGGTGGCGGGACTGAACGAGATACTCGCTGGCTCCATGTCCCTATCTATGACGGCTGCGAAGAGGCGATGCTCGCCGACATCAAGGCCGGCATACCGGTTTCCCATTAGGCGCACTCCAAAGGCACAGCCGGTTGGCGACACTTGCTGGTCGTTGCTGAAACACGCACAAGAAGTGCGTATCCTTGCATTCGGCAGCAAGTGGTACAAGCCGCTGTCGGTGCGGACACCCACCGCTTCTAGCGCTGGGCGTCTCGCAGAAGACTTGTTGACCTGGTGTTCCCGTTTTGGGTACGGTTGTACCCATCTTGGGAACAACCCCTGCGGCTCTCGACCCCGCAACCGTCTTGTTCGGCAGCACCAGGCGGCGCGTACTGGGATGGCTACTGGGTCACCCCGACGAAGCGTACTACCTGAGGGAGCTCGTACGGCATGTAGGCGGTGCCGTCGGCGCGGTTCAGCGCGAGTTGGAACTGTTGACAGCCTCTGGCTTGGTGCACCGCGAGGTCCGCGGCAAGCAGGTGTACTTTCAAGCGAACCAGAAGGCAGCCATCTTCCCCGAGCTGCAGGGTCTGTTCGCGAAAACCGCGGGACTCGTGGACATTTTGCGTGAGGCGCTCATCCCGCTCGCGAATCGTGTACACGCGGCCTTCGTGTTCGGATCCGCTGCCCGGGGTGAGCTCCACGCCTCCAGCGACATCGATTTACTGGTCGTTGGCGAGACATCCTTCGGCGAGGTCATCACGGCGATACAACCAGCGGAGAAACGACTTGGGAGGGATGTCAATCCGACGGTCTACTCGGCCGACGAGTTCAGAGCGAAGGTGGAATCGAAGCACCACTTTCTAACCACGGTGCTTTCCGAACCGAAGATGTTCGTTCTCGGGGGAGAGGACGATGTGACAGGTCCACAAAACGTGCGACCCGCCGCGTCGCGTGGAAAGCGTCCGCGTCGACGGAAGACAGGCTGAACTCAATTAATCCATGGTCATCAAGAAATCTGACCTCTACGCCTCGATCTGGGCCTCGTGCGACGAGCTACGCGGCGGCATGGATGCCAGCCAGTACAAGGACTATGTCCTGTTCATGCTGTTCATCAAGTACATCAGCGACAAGTACGGCAACAGCGCTGACTTCGCCCCGCCGGTCACCATCCCGAAGGGCGCGAGCTTCACCGACATGATCGCGAAGAAACTCCTGCAGTTCTTGAATGAGGAACTCTTCCGAGGCGCGATCACCGAAACACTTTACGAAACCAATTCAAAGCGGGAAGCGGACTGATGAGAGACGTCGCTCCCGCACGAGCGCCGGTCTGCCGGATCATCGCCGGTCCGAATGGCGCTGGAAAAACCACCTTCGCGCTGAAATATCTGCCCCAGGTAGCCGCGGGCACCGCCTTCGTCAATGCCGATCTAATCGCCGCGGGCCTCTCCCCCCTAGCACCCGAGCAGCAGCAGCAGCTCGCCGCCAGTCGGCTATTCCTGCAGCAGATCAAACATCATGTTGTCCAGGGCCGGGACTTCGCGTTCGAGACCACGCTGTCCGGGCGAGGTTATCTACGCCTCGTGCGGCGCCTGCGGTCGGCGGGCTGGCGGGTGGAATTGCTCTATCTTGCTCTGCCGAGCGTAGAGTTGTCTCGGCTTCGCGTCGCCGAGCGAGTAGCGCACGGTGGTCATTCGATCGCGCCGGCTGACATTGCCAGGCGCTTTCCGCGCAGCCTTCGAAATCTTTTCGATGTGTATGCCGGAGCGGTCGACCATGCGCGCTGCTTTCTGAACAGCGGGCCGTTCCCGGACATTGTGTTCGTTCAGGATGGCGACAAGCGAACGATACTCAACCAGACGATCTACGACCAACTCGTGAAAGAGGCCAATTTATGAGCACCTTGTCCGCCGACGACCAGCGCGCGCTGGATGCCCTGCGCAGCGCGGTTACCGAAGCGCTCGAACGAAAGCGCCGTCTCGGTGAGTACGCCGTGATCTGGCGCGACGGCCAGGTCGTGAGAATCGAGCCGGAAGAAGATGCCTCCTCCGAGCATCCCGGCCAGAGCGAGAGCCGTGCCTGAGATCCCGCGCTCTGAACGCAAGACCCAGAACCGCGTCGTCAGCCTGTTCACAGACAAGACGCGGGCCGATTGCGTCGGCTACCGCTACCTGGACGACTGGAGCAAGCGCGAGAACAACCGTTCCATCGAGACGGGGATCCGCCGCGACCTCGAACGGAGCTGACAGACGGGGCGACGCCTGACCTAACCGTGGTCGCTCCGGTAATTGCTAGACCTCGGGAGCGCGCCGGGCGGGTCAAGACCGCGCCGCGCCGAAGGGGAGTCGCAGGCGCGTTCTGCCGCGTCCCAGTAATATAACAACTTGTGTTATCATCGTGCCATGATCGGCGCTGACCTTCGCGATGCTCGTCGTGAACGAGAGTGGACCCAGGCCGAGCTGGCCGACCGGCTTGGCGTGACTCAGGCCTACGTCTGCCTTCTCGAGCGAAATCGGCGCGCTGTGCCACGGCGATTGGCTCAGAAGCTGGCGAGCGTTCTCAAGCTCTCGCCAAGCACGCTTCCGGTGAGTGCTGGCCGGGCCTCGCTGAAGCCGGAGGAGGCCACTGCGGCACTGGGGGCAGTCGGGTACCCCGGCTTTGCTTACCTTCGAAACCGACGACCCCTGAATCCGGCAGACCTGCTGCTCCAGGCCCTCCGCGCCGGTGACGTCGATGCCCGGGTGGTCGAGGCCCTGCCTTGGGTGCTGTTGAAGTACCCGGATCTTGACTGGGGTTGGCTCTTGCGCGAAGCCAAGGCGGACGATCTTCAGAACCGGTTGGGATTTCTGGTGTCCGTCGCCAGACAACTGGCAGAGGTTCGCGGAGAAGCAGAGACCGCGAAAAAGCTAGCGAAACAAGAGCAAACCTTGGAAGGATCGCGGCTGCAGCGAGAGGGCGCGTTCCGCGAGTCGCTGACCGATGCTGAGCGACGGTGGCTGCGCGAAAACAGGCCGCCGGATGCCGCACATTGGAACATGCTCTCCACGGTCAACGCTCCCGAGCTCGCCAATGCCTTCTGACCCACTCCCCGAGCCGTGGCGTTCTTTTCTTCAGGACCTCGACACACAGCTGGCGCGCCCAACGGAACTTCATTGTTTCGGCGGATTCGTTGTCGCGCAGTGCTACGGTCTTATGCGGCCTACTGCAGATATCGACATCCTGGAGAGCAGGGGCACGGATCTCCGCACGATCGCGAAACTGGCCGGCCGAAACAGCCCCCTTCACAACCAACACGGCGTATATATCGACGTCGTCACCGTCGCCGACGTACCGGACAACTACGACGAGCGTCTCACCACCGCTTTCGATAGAGCATTTGAGAAACTTCGGTTCCGCATCTTCGAACGGCACGACTTGGTTCTGGCCAAGATCGTCCGGAATAGCGATAGAGACCGCGCCGATCTCGCGGCAATTGCGGGAGGGCCTGGACTCGACATCGATCTGCTTCGCGAGCGCTATGTCGAGGAGCTCCGGCCAAAACTGGGCAGACCGGAACGCGAAGACCTCACGCTCAAACTCTGGATCGAGATCATCGAGGAAACCAGGCAGCGCCGTCAGGGTTGAAGATCCGCTCGCGTGGCTACCACTGAGGAGCTGGCAGATGTTGCCGACCAACCGTCCGCCGACCCATCCGGGGGAAATGCTGCTGAAGGAGTTTCTTGAACCACATGGCGTGTCCCAGGTGGAGGCGGCCAAGCGGATGAACATTCCTTTTCAGCGCCTCAACGCCATCATCAAGGGGCGTCGCGGTGTCAGCGCCGATACCGCTCTCTTGTTCGAGGCGCTGACGCGATGGGACGCCGAGATCTGGCTGACGTTCCAGGCCAAGTGGGATCTGTGGCACGCGATGAGAGCTCGGGGGCATCGACCGAAGGTCCGAGCGCTCCCGAAAACCGCTTAGCTTCAGAGATGGCGGCGATTCCTGGCGGTAACGACGACGGCTTTCGGATCGTGAACGCCGTTCTCGCGTTGTCAGAAACGGCTGATCTCCTCCGGAGGCTCGAGGCATCGCCGCTGGCCCGCAGCCGGGCCGGCGCTCGTCACCTCATGAAACACCCCGCCGTCGCTGACGTTGCGAACGATCCGCGCTTGTTGGCGATCGCGAGCGGGTTCCTCGGGCCGTCCGCCGTGCCGTTCCGGGCGACGCTTTTCGACAAGTCCTCGGCCCGGAACTGGCTCGTGCCCTGGCATCAGGACACCGCATTGCCATTGCAGGAACGCCGCGACGTGCCGGGCTGGGGTCCGTGGTCGATGAAGGCGGGGATCACGTACGCGCATGCGCCGGCGACGGCGCTGTCTCGCGTGGTGGCTCTGCGCCTGCACTTCGACGACTCGCGGGAAGATAACGGGCCACTGCGTGTGCTTCCGGGAACCAATGCGCTCGGTGTGCTGTCGGAGGCCGAAACCGAACGTCTTGTCCGAGACATTCCGCCTGTTGACTGTCTCGTGTCTTCCGGCGGCATCGTCGCCATGCGTCCGCTCATCCTGCACGCGTCGTCCAAGGCGGAAACCGATCGTCCGCGCAGAGTGCTGCACATTGAGTACGCTGATTCGTTGGAGGTTGACGACAACCTGCGCATCGCCATCGCGTGACGCGCGAGAAGAGCGGAGTTTTCCGGCCATCACGTAATTGCCAGATTGCGGCGCTCGGGCGCGGCGTCGTCAAGGTCTCGCGCACTCCGACACCGAGGGCCATTGCAGGAAGAAATGACACGCGCGAGCCGCGCGCTTGCGCGCGGTCGGAGCGAAGCGGAGAACCTTGTACGGCGTCGTGTCGAGCGCGTACGATTCCGGACGTGATGGCCGTCTGAGTCCCATAGCGCCTGTGCCGCCGAATCAGCGTTCGATCGGCCCGCTCTGTCCTGCAGATTCTCCGGACAATCGAGCACCACACGCGCGCCTCCCCAAACAGGGATACGCGGGGCGGGGACGACCCCCACCGGGAGAGGCGGGGCGACACGCGCGAC
This sequence comes from Acidobacteriota bacterium, assembly GCA_031408165.1. GTDB lineage: Bacteria > Acidobacteriota > Vicinamibacteria > Vicinamibacterales > 2-12-FULL-66-21 > JAICSD01. The sequence goes on from JANOJK010000045.1 coordinate 7,277, forward strand.
CCAGGACCGGGGGCGGTCACGCCCCACACACCCCACCCCCCCCGGGGCGCGCACCAGACCG
>JANOJK010000061.1:0-8701 GCA_031408165.1 Acidobacteriota bacterium
CCGTCGGCGACAGCGGGTTCGCGGTGCGCGAGTACTGCATCGCCGTGTACTTCTCGGCCCCGTAGTTCACGCCGAAGGTCACGCGGTCGGCGGGTACGAGGTCTGCGCCCACGCTCCATGCGCGGTTGTTGTTGTTGCGCAGGCCGAAGCCGCTCTGGCCGTACTTGTCCTGGCCGGTGCTGACCGACCCGTTGATGTCCAGGAAGCTGGTCGGGGTGACGCTCAGGAGCGCCGTGACCCGATCGCGCTTCCGGTTGGCGATGTCGAAGTGACGCGTGGCCGGCTGTTCGCCGACTTCGTCGAGCAGGTGGGGATCAAAGCCCGAGCCCACACGGTTCGAGTGCTCGAACTTCGTCCGCAGCGTCACGTACTGGTTGCCCGTGCTGTCGATCGACGCGCGGAAGGTGTCTTCCGTGGTCTTCGCGAAGATGCGGTAGGTGCGGTTGCCGTCTTCACGCGTGAACCCCGCGCTGACGCCCAGGTAGCGGTACGGGCTCACCGAGGCGTCGAGATCGAGCGTCTGGCGCTTCGTGCTGGACGGCTCGTTCTCCCAGAGCGCGGTGCCGGGGGCCCAGTCGCCGACCAGGGCAACCGTGTCGTAGATCGGCGTCTTGTTGGCGTAGTCGTAGTAGCGGTACTTCGCGTTCAGCCAGAGATAGTCGGATGGCCGCGAGTTCAGGTTGTAGACCATCGAGACGATGTCGGCCCGGGCCTGCGCGCTGGGCCGCTCGAGCGGCGGCGCGACGAGCGCGATCGCCGTGTTCACCGTCGGCGCGACCAGGTCCTCGTTCTGGCTCCACTGCCCCATCGAGATGAAGGCCGTGGCGCGGCTGCGCGCGGGCAGCTTGTAGGACCCGTTCACCGTGTAGGCGAACGAGTTGTTGGTCGGCCACAGCACCGCCAGGCCCGACGAGGGACCGCCGCTGATGTCGAGCGCGCGCAGCGGGTTGTCGAACTGGACGGTCGGACGATGGTTGGTGAACCACGACGCGGTGTAGCCCATGCCGAACACCCCGCGGGCGTTCGCGTACTCGACGCCGCCCTTCACGTCCGTGGTGCGATCGTCGGTGGGCACGCCCATCTCGACGACCGGATTGAGGCCCGGCGAGGTGCCGAACCCGAACGCCATCACGTTGTAGCCGCTGCGGCCGGTGTTCCGCACGTTGAACTTGACGTCAACGTCGTGGTTCACCGCATAGGACATGTCGAGCGTGCCGACGTCGCGGCGGCTGCGCATGTCGAAGCGGGACGCCTGCGACAGCGCCTTGGTCAGCGCGGCGTCGCGCGCGGCCGTGCCGAGCACGGTCGCGTCCTGCACCGCCTGCTGGACGGCGTTATCGATGGTCAGGACGCCGTTGCCGTTGTCCTTATACAGCGAGCGCGTGACGTCGCTGAGGAACAGCGGCGTCTGGTTCCAGTCGAACCCGAGCTTCAGCTTGCCGATGCTCTCGAAGTCCGCGCTGTAGCGCTGGTCGCGGTAGCCGACATTGTTCGCCCGGGCCTGGAAGAGCCAGGTCTCGGTCTCTTTGTTCAGCTTGAAGCGATCTACGTAGCCGCCCTGGCGCAGGTCGCGGTAGCGGTTGTAGCGCGCGACATCGCCGTTGACGCTGTCGGCCCGGAACCCGAAATCCACCTGCCCGAATTTCGGGCTGAGCGGCGTCGAGGTCGGAACCGGGGTCGAGACCACCTGCGGCGTCGTCGCCGCGGCGGCGGGCTCCTGCTGTGCGTGGGCCATGCCCGCGAAGACCAGCAGAAGCGCTCCAATCAGAGTCGTCGTTCTGGTGCGCATCTCATTCTCCTCAGGCATTACCGCATGAACACTTTGCCGGATGTCGGGTGGTTCGATCCGTGAATCGTCTGATGGCAGTTGACGCACGAACGGCCCACGACCCGGTTGCTCTTGTTTTTGATCGCCGTGCTGTCGTAGATCGTCGCCGGGTGCCGGCTGTGGACGTGGCACCGCTGGCAGAGCATCGGCAGCTTCGCGACGAGCATCCGCTCGTTGTTCGAGCCGTGCGGGTCGTGGCAGGTGACGCAGTTCTCACGCCCGACGGCGTGCTCCCACAGGAACGGTCCGCGCTTCTCGGCGTGGCAGCTTGCGCAGGCCTCGGCGATGGACGTGCCTTCCTTGAGCATCTTCACGTTCTGCGATCCGTGCGGGTTGTGGCAGGAGCTGCACTCCATCTTGCCGCCGTTTCTGGCCCCGACCGGCATGTGCGACGACTTGTGCACCTTGTTGACTTCCTTGCGGTGGCACTGCACGCAGGTTTCCTGCTGCGTAACCGTCTTGAGCTGCGACTTCTCCGACTTCGGCGCGTGCACGCTGTGGCAGGTCACGCAGCCGACGTTGCGCGCGTCGTGCTTGCTGCCCTGGAAGCCGTCGTGAGCGCTCCGGCTATGACACGTCTGGCAGGACGCGTTGGCGTCCCGCAGCGACATCGTCCCCGGGTTCTTGATCTTCGTCTTGTCTCCTCCGCCGTCGACGTGCCCCTGACCAGCACCGTGGCAGCTCTCGCACCCCTGCTTCGCAGCAGGCGTGCGCGCGTTCTGCGCGCGGTCGTGCGAGCTACCCTTGTAGCCCTTCTTCTGGTCCTCGTGACACGTCAGACAGGTCGCCTCACCGGCGTAACCGGTCGCCTGGGCCGCTGGTGCGGCTGCCGTCATGGCCGTCACCGTCTCGGGAGCCTTCGGAGCGGGCGCGCCGTCCGGGCGCGGGTTGCTCGAAGCCGAGACGCTGACCATGACGGCGATCCAGAGACCGATCGCCGCGGTGATGGTGGCCGTTGGGCCGAGGGTGCGCGTGAAGCGACCCATCGTTCCTCCTTGGATATGTGCGTGATTGACGGGCGCTACTGCGACGCGCCACGGGCCTTCTCGCAAGGGGCGTGCCCGCACCAATCCGCTCGGATGCTGACGGGAAGACGACGCCAACTCGTTGAATCGCCGGGTTTCCGGAGGTATGTGGTGAGATTTTTGCGGCCGTGCGGGGGGAAAATCCCCAGGGGGCAACGCCGGGGAAACCAGGCGGTTCCCCCTCAGCCTCACGCGAAGACGTGGGCGGGAATGCCGAGAGACAAGACACGGTCCGCGATCTGCTGGAGCACCAGCGCGGGCACCGGCAGGAGCGACGCCCGGGCCGGCGACCGCTGCAGGCTGTAGAGATGAACCCCCTCCGGCCTGATCCGATCGACCGCTGCGAGCCACGCCTCCACCGCGCGCGGCGTGGTGTTGTCGACGATGAGCTCGGCGTCGCGGACGAACATCGACTGGAGCGTGAGGTGCCCGACGGATCGCAGATCGGCGATGAGCCGTCCGAGCGTGATGGACGGCGCGTTCAGCAGCCGGAACGTCGTCGCGTCCCCGGCGTCCAGCTTCATGTACCGCTCGTCGAACCGCGCCAGGCTGTACACCACGTCGAGCCGGTTGAGGGTGGAGCCGTTGGACAGGAGCGCGAGCTTGGCCTTGGGCGCCCTGCGCGCGCGGACGTGAAAGAGCCCTTCCGCAATCGGCGCGAACCCCGGGTGCATCGTCGGCTCGCCATTGCCCGCCACGGTGATGTGATCGACATCGGGGCCCTCAGCGAGCGCGCGGTCGACGGCATCGATCACGGCGGCCGGCGCCGGCCATTCCCCGCGGACGGGAAAGTCGGTCCATCCGTACTGGCAGTAGGAGCAGTTGAAGTTACAGGTCTTGCGTCCCGCGGGCGTCAGGTTGACACCGAGCGATCGGCCAAGCCGCCGCGACTCCATGGGCCCGTACACGAGCCCGGACTGCAGATCCATGCGCGTCTCCTTACGAGTGGTCGGCCGCCGCGCCGGCCAGTCCGAGCTTTTTGATGCGATCACCCAGCGTCGAGCGCTTGATGTGCAGCATGTCGGCGGCCTTCGACTTGTTGCCGTGGCTGGCCCGGAGCGCCCACTCGATCAGGTGGGCCTCGGCTTCGTGCAGCCGATCGTCGAGCGAGATGCGCCGGGGTGACGGCGGGCGCGCCGCGACCGGCGTCGGCACCGACATCCCCGCCGTCTGGCACAAGAGGCTCGCAGGCATGCAGCCCACCCGGATGCACGAGCACGTGCAGGTCTGCGCGATGCGCTCGCACGCGTTCTCCAGCTCGCGCACGTTCCCCGGCCAGGCGTACTGCTGGAAGGTGTGACGGACGACGGCCGAGAGCTCGGGGACCGGCAGCCGAAGCGCGCCGAAGAAGCGCGCGAGGAAGTGGTCGGTCAGCGCCGTGATGTCCTCGCGGCGCTCGCGGAGCGGAGGCAGCCACAGCGGCATGACGTTGAGCCGGTAGAACAGGTCCTCCCGGAACTGTCCTTCGTCGGCGAGCGCCTTCAGACTGCGCTTCGATCCGGTGATGACGCGGACGTCCACCGGAATCGCGCGGGTGCCGCCGACACGCTCGATGGTGCGCTCCTGGACGACGCGCAGCAACTTGACCTGCACGGACCGGGGCACGTCATCGATGTCGTCGAGGAAGATGGTGCCGCCGTCCGCCGCTTCGAAGCGTCCGGCGTGCTCCTTGATCGCCCCGGTGAAGGCGCCGCGCTCGTGCCCGAACAACTCGGACTCGATCAGCGTCTCGGTGAGAATCGCGCAGCTGACCGGGACGAAGGGGTGCCGTCGCCGGCGGCTGGAATGGTGAATGAGGTTGGCGACGGTTTCCTTGCCGGTGCCCGTTTCCCCGACGATGAGCACGTTGCTCTCGCTGTCGGCAATCACCTGCACGAAATCGTACACCGCCCTCATCCGCGGACTGGGGCCTGCGACGATGGAGTCGATGCTGAATGCCGGGTGCGCGTCGGACACGATGGTGGACGGTGCCGCAACCCTGATGCCACTCGGGAACCCGGTCGTTTCCGGCACCTCGTGCGCACGACCGCCGGGATTCCGGCACCCCGGAGGCGGCCGGGCGCTGCGGAAGCCCGAGTGCCGTGAAAACGTTCGGGATTCCGGCAACCCGCCGGCGGGCACGCCCCTTGTGATGGGTCCGGGTGCATGGCTACCGCATTCGATATCACGACCCTCATCGACCGCTACGACCGGCCGGGCCCGCGCTATACCTCGTATCCGACCGCCGTGGAGTTCCACGAGGGCTTCGGCCCCGCCGACTACGGGGCCTGCCTGGAGGAAGCCGCGGGGCGGCGGGACGACGCGCTGTCGCTGTACGTGCACATCCCGTTCTGCGAGTCGCGGTGCGCCTACTGCGGCTGCGCGGTCGTGGCAACGAAGAAGCGCGAGGTCGCCGCCACCTACCTGGACTACCTGGCGCGCGAGATCACGATGCTGGCCGCGGCGCTCGGCGGACGCCGCCGGGTCGTCCAGTATCACTGGGGCGGGGGCACGCCGACCTATCTCGGCACGGAGCAGATCGCCAGGCTCGACGGGCTCGTCCGCCGGCACTTCGACGTGGCGCCGGAGGCGGAACAGGCGATCGAGATCGATCCCCGCGTCACCACCCGCGAGCAACTGACGCTGCTCCGCCGCCTGGGGTTCAACCGCCTCTCGTTTGGCGTGCAGGACTTCTCGGCGCCGGTGCAGCAGGCGATCCAGCGGTATCAGTCCGAAAGCGAGACGCGCGCGCTGTATGTCTTCGCGCGCGACACGGGGTTCGAGTCCATCAATTTCGATCTGGTCTACGGGCTGCCGCGCCAGACGGTGCCGTCGTTCGAGCGCACGCTGGCGTCGGTCACGGCCATGCGGCCCGACCGCATCGCGGTCTACTCCTACGCGCACGTGCCGTGGCTGCGGCCGAACCAGAAAGTCATCGACCCGCTCGACCTGCCGGGCGCCGACGCCAAGCGGGCGCTCCTCGGGTGCGCCATGGACGCCTTCACGCTCGCCGGCTACGACCCGATCGGCATGGATCACTTCGCGCTGCCGGAGGACGACCTCGCGGTCGCCGCACGCGAGCGGCGGCTGCACCGCAACTTCATGGGCTACACCACGCGCCCGGCGACCGACAGCGTCGCGCTCGGCATCTCGGCCATCGGCGACGTGCACGGCGCCTTCGCCCAGAACCACAAGACGCTCGCCCGGTATTATCAGGCCCTCGACGCGGGGCAGTTCCCCATCGAGCGGGGCTACGCCCTCACCGCCGACGACCGCGTGCGCCGCTACGTCATCACCGAGCTGATGTGCAACTTCCATCTCGATTTCGGCCAGCTGCGCGCGCGCTTCGGCGTCACGGCCGGCGCGTACTTCGCCGCGGAGCTGGCCGCGCTCCGCGCGCCCGAGGGTCCCGTCTCTGACGGACTCCTCGACATCAGCGAGGCCGCGCTGACGGTCACGCCGCGCGGCCGGCTCTTCGTGCGGAACATCTGCATGGCTTTCGACCGGTACCTGGCCGCCCACGAGGGGCGGCCGGTGTTTTCACGCACGATTTGAGCGGAGTCCCATGACCACCTCTACGCCCGACGCTACCGCCATCGTCCTGTTCAATCTCGGCGGACCCGACGATCTCGCGTCGGTCGAGCCGTTTCTCGTCAAGCTGTTCTCGGATCGGGAGATCATCGAGCTGCCGTTCGGCGCCGCACTGCAGCCGGTGTTCGCCCGCGCGCTCGCGAAGCTGCGCGGTCCATCCGTGCGGCGCAACTACGCGCGCATTGGCGGCGGGTCCCCTCAGCTCCGGATCACCCGTGCGCAGGCCGCCGCGCTCGAGGCGGAGCTCAACAGCGCGCCGTGCGGCGGGGGCGCGTATCGCGTCTTCGTCGCCATGCGCTACTCGCGGCCGTCGTGCGAGGATGTGCTCGAGGCGATCGCGGCCGCGGGCATCCGCCGCATCGTCACCCTGACGCTGTTCCCGCACTACTCGAAGGCGACGACCGGTTCGTCGCGGCGGGCGTTCGACCGCGCGCTGGCGGACCCTGCGCGGCGCGCCATGGACGTCGAGGTCACGCACATCGACGCCTACCCGGCCGACGCGCGCTACCTGGACGCCATGACCGACACGGTCGCCCGCGCGTGGGCCGACATTCCGGCGCCGCAGCGCGCCGGCACCGTGCTGCTGTTCAGCGCTCACGGCCTGCCGCAGAAATTCATCGACCGCGGCGATCCGTACGCGGACCACATCGAGGCGACCCGCCAGGGCATCCTCGATCGCCTGAAGCTGCCGAACCGGCAGGTGCTCGCGTATCAGTCGCGCACGGGACCCGTGAAATGGCTCGGCCCCGGAACCGAGGAAACGCTCCAGGCGCTCGGCCGCGAAGGGGTGACGGACGTCCTGATCGTTCCCCTCTCCTTCGTATCGGATCACATCGAGACGCTGTACGAAGTCGACATGCTGTTCGCCGACGCGGCGCGGGAGGCGGGCATCACGGGCTACCGGCGGACCGCGGCGCTCAACGTCGCGCCGCTGTTCATCTCGGCCCTCGCCGGGCTCGTGCAGGATCATCTCGCGGCGCCCGGCCAGCTGCCGTGCACCGCCTGCCAGTCCCGCCCGCAGCCCGTCGCGCTGCCGCCGCGGCTGTCACAGGTGTCGGGATGAGTCCGTTCGCGGGGGGCCGCGGAAGCGGCGGTCCGCGGGTCGCGATTGTCGGCGGGGGGATCGCCGGCCTGTCGATCGCGCACGCGCTCCGTGCCGAAGTTCCCGCGGCGGAGGTGGTCGTCCTCGAGCGGGCCGACCGCGCGGGCGGCTACGTCCGATCCGAGCGGATCGACGGCTACCTCTGCGAAACCGGGCCAGACGGGTTTCTCGACAACGCGCCGGGCACGCTGGCACTCGTCGAGGCGCTCGCCCTGTCGTCCCGGATCATGCCGAGCCGCGACGCCGCGCGCCGGCGGTACATCTTCCGCGGCGGGCGCCTGCACGAAGTGCCGCTGTCCCCCGGCGCCTTCGTCACGAGCGGCCTGCTGTCGCTGCGCGGCAAGCTGCGAGTGGCGTGCGAGCCGTTGGCACGCCCGGCACCGGGCCATGATGAAAGCATCCGGCAGTTCGCCGAGCGGCATATCGGACGCGAAGCGGCGCAGGTGCTCGTCGGCTCGATGGTGTCCGGCATCTTCGCGGGAGACGCCGACGAGCTGTCGCTCCGCTCCTGCTTCCCGAAGATGCGCGAGATGGACGAGCGGTACGGCAGTCTGGTTCGCGCCATGCTCGCGAAGCGGCGCGAGGGGCGCACCTCGAACGGCCCGGGGGCTCCGGCGGGACAGCTCACCTCCTTCGTGGACGGGATGGAGGAGCTCGTGCGGGCCGCGGCCGACTCGCTCGGCCCGGCGGTCCGCACCAGCCAGCAGGTGACGGGGTTGGTGCCCCGCCACCGGCGTGGAACCGTCGCCGGCCCGCGCCCGATCGGCGCGCGCCCCTTCGGCATCACGTCCAACGGGGCCGGCATCGAAGCCGACGCGGTGGTGCTCGCGGGCGCGGCGCATGACACGGCCCACCTTGTCCGGCCGTTCGATCCCGCGGCGGCCGATCTGCTCGCCGGCCAGCGGACCGCGCCCCTCGCCGTCGTGTGTCTCGGGTACGACGAGGCGGCGGTGCGGGCGGCGCGCGGACCGCTCGACGGGTTCGGGTTCCTCGTCCCGCGTGGTGAAGGCCCTCGCATTCTCGGCGCGCTGTGGGAAACCAGCATCTACGAGCACCGCGCGCCGCAGGGCAAGGTGCTGCTCCGCGTCATGATCGGCGGCGCCTCCGACCCGGAGGCTGTCGCTTGGCCGTTCATTGATCCGCCGTCCGAAAATCCTGCTGCTCGACGAGCCCTTG
>JANOJK010000075.1:0-2141 GCA_031408165.1 Acidobacteriota bacterium
CGCCACCCACTGAATGCCGGGCACGGTGCGCGCGAGCAGCGCGGCGCTGTTGCTGTACATCGGCAGCGAATTCACCTGACGGGTGGTGAATACCGTCGAGGCACTCGCGGTCGTCGCCAGTTGTGGCGCGCTGGCCGTCACCGTGACTTCGTCGGTGACCGCACCGACCTCGAGCACCGGGTTCACTTCCGTGCGGCTGTTCACGGCGATCACGAGTCGGGTCTGGGTGAACTTCTTGAAGCCATCGAGTTGCGCCGCGGCCGTGTAGGCGCCGGGGAGCAGGTAGGGAATCTCGAACGCGCCGCTGGCGTTGGTGACCGCCTGGTTCGTCACGTTGGTCTCGTCATTCGTGACGACCACCGGCACACCCGGGAGGACCCCGCCGGACGCGTCGCGCACCGTGCCGAAGACCGTCGCCCGCGTTTCCTGGGCGCCGGCCGGAGTGGCCGTCAGCAGCAGGATCGAGAGGCCGACCGCGGCCCACCGGGTACTCGTCAGGCACGGGCGAATGGTCGACATGCGATCTCCCTGTTCGAAACATTTGTTCGAGTGTCGAACTTTAGTAGGTGCCCCCCTTCCTGTCAAGCGGAACACTCCCTTGACAGCTGAGGGGGCCGGACGTATTGTTCGTGTCTCAAACCAAAAGCCGTTTCACGTGCAGATGACAGCCATACTCCTCACCTCGAGTCCGAGCGTGCGTGACGTCAACCGTCACCGGATCCTCGGCCTGATCCGGGCCGGCCAGCCAATCTCCCGCGCCGAGCTCGCCCGTCAAACCGGGCTGCAGCGGAGCACCGTGTCCCTGATCACCGAGCAGCTGATCCGGGAGCGCTGGGTCACCGAGGGCGCCACGGGCCAGGCCCTTCGCGGCAGGAAACCGCGGCTGCTCTACCTGAACGTCGAGCGCGCGCGGATTCTCGGCGTCGACATCCGTCCGACCCTGACCACGATCGCGATCGCGGATCCCAACGGGCGCGTCATCGCCTACGAGCGGGTGCCGACCGCGCCACGGCCGGACGTGTTCGTGCGCGATCTCTGCCGCCGCCTCCAGTCGTTTCTGCGGGCCCATCCCCGGCTCACCTGCGAGGGCATCGGGATCACCGTGCCCGGCGGGGTGGACCACGCGCGCGAGCGGCTGGTGTCGGCCCCCAACCTCGGGTGGCGCGACATCGACCTCAAGGGTCCGGTCGAGCGCGCCACCGGGATTGCCGTCGAACTCGAAAATGCGGCCAACGCGTGTGCGATCGCCGAGGCGTCGACCGGCGTTCACCGCGGACAGCGCGATCTGATCGTCGTGACCGTTTCGGAGGGCATCGGCACCGGCATCATCAGCGGCGGGCGGCTGGTGCGCGGCGCGTCAGGACTGGCGGGTGAGTTCGGTCACGTCAGCCTGGACGATCGCGGCCCGCTCTGCGGCTGTGGCCGCCGCGGCTGCTGGGAAGTTTACGCCTCGAACTCCGCGGCGCTGCGGGTCTACGCCGACGAGCTGCGCGACGGCCGGCGGCGAGCGTCTTCTCACGCGGGCGCGGGCCTCACCTTCGACCAGCTCGTGACGCTGGCGCAGCAGGGCAATCGCGCGGCGACGCGCGCGCTGGAGCGGATGGGGACGCATCTCGGCAGGGGGATCGCGATGCTCGCCACCGGACTCGCGCCCGGCCTCATTCTGGTCGTCGGCGAAGTCACGCGGGCGTGGGGCATCGTCGGCCCGGCGATCGAGACCGGCGCCGGGGCACGGACGGCCGGCCCGCTGCCGCGCATCGTGCCGGCGGGCGACGGCGCCGAGGCGCGGCTGCGTGGCACCGTCGCGCTGGTCCTGCGGAAGCAGTTCGGCACCGCGATCGTCGCCTGACACAGCCGTCCATGAAGATCGCCGACGTTCGCGCCACCACCGTCACCGTTCCACTCGAAGCCCCGTTGCGGCACGCCAACGGCTGCCACTGGGGCCGGTTCGTCCGCACGATCGTGGAGATCGAGAGCGACACCGGCCTGGTCGGCCTCGGCGAAATGGGCGGCGGCGGCGAATCCGCCGTCGCGGTCGTGCAGGCACTTACCTCGTCGCTGGTCGGCCGCGACCCGGCGCGGCTGGAGGAGATGCGCTTCCTGCTCGCCAACCCGACGGCGTCGCTCTACAACAACCGGAC
>JANOJK010000077.1:0-2509 GCA_031408165.1 Acidobacteriota bacterium
TGATCCGCCGCAGGACCTCGGTCCCCGCATCGATGTTCACGCCGGAGCTCTTATAGTCCATCTTCAACCGGGGGGCTTCGCCCCGCCGGACCCCCCAATACGCTCGCTCGCGCCCTTCGACGCACGCTCAGGGCGCCCCGAGCAAGGTCGAGGGGCGCGAAGGCGGGCCGCTCGCGTGGCTGACTCGCTCACGCTCGTTTACGCTGCACTCCGCGTCAGAACTCCAGGACCTGGATGAGGGCGTCGGCGACCTTGCGCTCGGGCGAGCCCGCCGGCGCCTGCCAGTAGGTGCGACGCACGGTGGCGAAGAACCGTTCCTCCTCGTAGTCCTCTTCGAGCATGTCGAACGCGTCCCGCAGCAGGAGCGCCGCGTCGTTCACGTCGGCCCGCGCCATCAGCAGCTTGATCGCGAGCGGCGTGTCGCGCAGCGCCACGCTGCCGAACGCCAGGGCCACGGGCGACCGTGCCGGGTCGCGCGCCGGGATGCCCTCGTCGAGCAGCACCGCCGCGGCGCCCTGCCGGCCCGACGCGGCCAGCGTCCCCAGCGCGCGGGACGCGGCGCGCAGCAGATCCTGGAAGCCCTGGTTCGCGATCGCGAAGGTCAGGGTGTCGACGACGAACTTCTGGTGCGAGTCGCAGTTGATGCCGAGCAGGCAGATCGCGGCCGCGACCGCGGGCTGCCGCACGCGCGGCGCGGACTTCTGCAAGGCGACGAGCACCTCGAGCGCGCGTTTGTCGCCGAGCTTTCCGAGCGCCAGGACGGCGTCCTCCTGCAGCGGACCGTCGCGCCGGGCGACGTCGGTGATCGGGGCGAGCGCATAGGCGGCGTGGTAGTCGCCGAGCGCCTCGATGACGGCGCTGCGATACAGATCCTGGCCGCGCAGGACGAGAGCGGTCAGCGCGGTCCTGACCGGGACCTCGTCGCCGTACGCCGCGAGGGCCCGCGTCAAGGCGGGGCGCACGAACTCCCCGTCCTCCTTGTCGAGCTTCTGCAGCAGTCGCGCGGACATCCCGCGCTCGACGTTGTGCTCGAAGTACGCATAGGCGACCGTCCGCAGGCGATCGTTCGGATCGTCGAGCGCGGTGGACATCAGCTCGCGCGCGCGCGGATCGTTGAAGCCCGAGAGCAGCACCAGCGCGCGGAACCGGACGTAGCCGTCGGTGTGCCCGGCCGCGGCCTGCATCAGGGCCGGCAGGGCCTGCGCGGCCGGCGCGCGGCGCACGGCGCGGGCGGCCGTGGTCCGCGCCGCGGCGTCGAACTTCCCCAGTCCGTCGATGGCGGCGGCGAGCTGCGCGGGAGCGATCGGCTGATCGCGCGGCGCCGGCGCCTGGGCGCCGGGAGCGCTCCCGAGCAGGGTGACGGCCAGGGCGAGCGCCGCCACCTTCACTCGACGACCTTGAGCGCAAGTTGCCGGTACGACTGCTCGTCCTTCGGGAAGGCGACGGGATACACGCCGGTATAGCAGGAGGTGCAATAGGAGCCGCCCGACGGCGTGACGGCGCGCAGCAGCCCGTCGAGGCTCAGGTACGCCAGGCTGTCGGCCCCGATGAAGTCGCGCACCTGGTCGAGCGTGTGCGTCGCCGCGATCAGCTCCGAGCGGTTCGGCGTATCGACGCCGTAGAAGCACGGCGAAATGGTCGGCGGGCAGGCGATCCGCATGTGCACTTCGCTCGCGCCCGCGGCTCGCACCATCTTCACGATCTTGCGGCTGGTCGTCCCGCGCACGATCGAATCGTCGATCAGGACGACGCGGCGGCCCTCGAGCACGCTGCGCACGGGGTTCAACTTGATCTTCACGCTGAAATGCCGGATCGCCTGCTGCGGCTGGATGAAGGTGCGGCCGACGTAATGATTGCGGATGAGGCCCATGGCCATCGGAATGCCGGACGTCTCGGCGAACCCCATGGCGCCGCAGACCCCCGAGTCGGGAATCGGGCTCACGACGTCGGCGGCGACGCTCGATTCCTCGGCGAGGATGCGGCCCATCTGGGTGCGCACGTCGTTGACGCTCCGGCCGAAGACGTAGCTGTCGGGGCGCGCGAAGTAGACGTGCTCGAAGATGCAGTGCGCCAGGGGCGCGGGGGGGAAGGGATGCAGCGACCGCACGCCCGCGTCGCTGATGATCAGCACCTCGCCCGGCTCGACGTCGCGAATGTAGGTGGCGCCGATCAGGTCCAGCGCGCAGGTCTCGGAGGTGACGATGTAGGCCTCGTCGAGCCTGCCGAGCGCGAGCGGACGGAAGCCGTGCGCATCGCGGGCGGCGATGAGCCGGTCCTTCGTCAGCAGCGCGAACGAGAACGCGCCCTTGATCTGCGAAAGGGACTCGATCAGCGCGTCTTCCACCGTGTACTCGCGAGAGCGCGCGTAGAGATGAAGGACGACCTCGGTGTCGCTGTTCGTCTGGAAGATCGATCCGTCGCGAACGAGCCGATCGCGCAGCTCGCCGGCGTTGACGAGGTTGCCGTTGTGCGCGATGGCGATCTGCCCATGCGCGCAGTCGATGAGGAT
>JANOJK010000120.1:0-4150 GCA_031408165.1 Acidobacteriota bacterium
CGACAGCGCGTACTTCACGACCCTCGACACCCCTCTCGTCGTCTCCGGACCTGGTGTCCTGGGGAACGATTACGGCCGCTCGCCACTGACGGCGTCGATCGCGCCGGGCGTCCGTGGCGGAACCGTCCTGGTGTCGGCCGGGGGAGGCTTCGCGTTCACGCCCGAGCCTGGTTTCTGCGGCTCCGCGACCTTCACCTACACGGCGACCGACGGCACGCTGACCAGCAACACCAGCGTGGCGACCGTGCACGTCAACTGCGATCCGATCGCGGGGACCGACGACTTCACCGTCCTCGAAGACAGCACCACCACGCTGTCGGTGCTCGCCAACGATTCCGATCCGGAAGGGCAGCTCGTCCGGATCGAGACGGTGACGGCCGCGTCGCACGGGACCGTGGCGATCGCGCCGGGCGCGAAGTGGGTCACCTACACCCCGAAGCTGGATTTCTCCGGCGCGGACAGTTTCATTTACACGATTGCCGACGGGCGTGGCGGCCGGGCAACCGGCACGGCGCGGGTGAACGTGCGGGCGGTGAACGACGCGCCCAGCTTCACGAAGGGCGCGAACCAGGTCGTGCGTGAAGACGCCGGGCCGGTCAGTGTGGCTGCTTGGGCCGCGTCACCCAGCGCCGGTCCCGCCGCCGAGACGGGCCAGGCACTGACCTTCGACGTCACCAGCGACAACGCCGGCCTGTTCGCCGCGCAGCCGGCGGTCTCGCCGGCCGGCACGTTGAGCTACACGCCGACGCCGAACGCCAGCGGCTCCGCAACCGTGACGGTCGTGCTGCGCGACGACGGCGGCGCGCTCGACGGCGGCGTCGACGCGGCCGCACCTCAGACATTCACGATCGATGTCACGCCGGTGAACGATGCCCCGACCTTCACGAAGGGCCCGGATCAGACGTCCGCCGCCCGCGCAGGCCAGCAGGTCATTCCCTGGGCCACGAACGTCTCGGCGGGGCCGGCGGATGAAGCGACACAGGTTCTCGACTTCCTCGTCGTCGCCGACAACGCGGCACTCTTCGCAGTGCAGCCGGCAATCGCACCGAACGGCACGCTCACGTTCACGCCGGCCACATCAGGTGGCGGCTCGGCCGTGGTCACGGTGCGGCTGCACGACAACGGGACAACCGCGCTCGGGGGCGTTGATACGAGCGGAGCCGAGACCTTCGTCATCATCCTGCCGTTCCCCACGTCCACCGCGCTGTCCTCACCCACCGTGTCACCGACGACGTATGGTCAGGCCGTGGTGCTGAAGGCCACGGTTTCGAGCGGCGGCGGCACGCCGCAGGGGTCAGTCGGCTTCATGGACAACGGCGCGCTGCTTGGCACGGCCACGCTGATCGACGGCGCGGGATCCTTGACGACGAGTGGCATCGACGCAGGGACAGTACGGACGATCACGGCGGTGTACAGGCCCTCGGGCGCATTCCTGCCCAGCCGGGCGGCCATTACGCGGGCGGTCAGTCCCGCTGCGACAACGACGACGGTCAACGTGACGACGTCCGCTCAATACAGTGACCTGGCCACCTTCGAGATAACGGTCACCGGTTTTGCCGCGGCGGCGCCGGCAAGGTCGGTCACGTTCAAGATCGGCACACAAGCCTTCGCCTCGCCCGATCTCCGGTGGGATGCCGCCGCGGGCGTATATCGTGCGAAGTACGTCGGCCCGTTGCTCGAGTCCTCCGCCGCCACGGGTCAGATGAAACCTGGCGGCAAGACGGTCTCGATTGCCTTCAACAATGTGAGTCCGAACTATACGGTTGCGAACCGGGTCAGCTCCATGTCCGTCATGCGTGAAGACGCGGCGGTGAGGTATGCCGGCGTCACGAATGTTCAGTGTTCGACGTGCTCTGCCGTGGCGGTCCAACTCAGGGCGCAAATCCGCGAGCCGGATGCGACCAAGGGTGACCTTCGCAACGCGACTGTCACGTTCGTGAACCGTACGACCGGCCTCGCGATCGCGACCGTGCCGTTTGCGGCGGACGGAACCGCCACCTTCAACTGGACCGTGAACCTCGGAAGCGCGACGACCCAGACGACAAAGATCGGGATGGTGGTCGGCAACTACTACGTCCGCAGCAACACGCTGGACGACGGCAGCGTCACGATTCACAAATAGAAACCGTGGCACGTCCGTACACTCTAAAGGGGCCCGGCACTCGCCGTGGCCCCTTTGCTACTTGCGCCAAATCCTCAGTAGTACCGGCTTCGTCCTGCTGCCCTGTCTACTCTCCACCCGTCGGGAGCACGGCCCACAGCTCTCTCGTGAGGATCTTCGTCGAAATGGTCGCGATTCCGGTACTTTGATTCCTGGTGCGCAGCGTGTAGGTCCCGCCGGTGGACGGGGGGATGAAGGTCACGACCGAGCTACCAGGTGTCGCGAGCGAGCTGCCCACGATCTGGCCGGCGTCGTTCAGGATCTCGACGGACACCGGAGCCAGCAGGTTGGTCGACGCCGCTGATGCCACGACCAAGAGGGTGCCGGCGTTCACCGCGAACGTGTCCTGCGAGTACTGTCCACTCGAGACGTCTTCCTGGTTGCTCTGCCTGGATTCCTTCTTGTCCTTCGTGTCGAAGTCGTCCTCGATGCCATCGTCGTCATCGTCGTCGTCCGACACGTCAGGCTTGCCGTCGTTGTCGTTGTCGCCGTCCATCGGGTTCCCGATGCCATCGTCGTCGCAGTCATCGTCTTCGTGACAGCGCTTCCCGTCGTCGTCGTGGTCGTCGTCGTCGCGTTCGATGCGGCCGCGGACTTCGTTGCGAAGGCGGACACGGCCGACGCGGTTGAAGACCGTATCCCCCGGATTGCCCACCGCGTAGAAAAACGTCCCGGTACTCGACTGCCGGTCGGGCGTCAGGCCAAGTGGCAACAGCGAGGGCGTCGCCGAACTGTAGGTCGGGCCGCTGGCCATCCCGGTGTGGAGGTTCACCTCGACGAATGTACCGTCCGCCGTCACTTTACGGGCGCCCGTCGCGGTCTTGGCAGTGGGAGAGGTCTGTCCGTTGGTTCGGTTGGCGCGCGTCGACCTGTCAGCCGTCGCCGTGAACGACTTGTAAGGCACATACCGGATCGTGTCGGGGTACACAGTCACGTAGGTCCGGTTTGGCTTCAGCAGACCTACGACGTTCTCCGTGGTGTCGCTATTGGTATATCCGATGATGCCGCTGTCGGGTGCGACGGCGAACAGGTCGGTGCTGATGTCGGGGACGAGATGCCGGGTCATCCTGTTGGTCTTGGGGTCCAGGCTCACAATATGCGCGTTGCCGAACCCACCCGTCACCGCCCAGATCTTTCCGTCGTCGTCAATGCGCAGATGCCGGGGTTCCGTGACGCCCGGATCGAGCTTGGACAATGGCCACACCCGCATCGTGTTGGTTTTCGTATCGAGCTCCGCGATTGCTCCTGTGCCTGTTCCGCCCTCCGGTTGCGAGAAGTACACCTTGCCGGTCCGGTCGACTTCGATCCCGGAAAGACACGGCGCGCTCTCAGCGGCGAGATTGCAGAGACCCGCACTTCCGCCGACGTACCAGCGGGTGACCACATCCGTATTTGGGTTCAGACGCTGCACAAAGCTCGTTCCCGGTCCGGTCGCAGAGTCAAACACGGCCACGGTGGAGAACACGTTGTTGTAGTCGTCGAGTGAGACGTCTGAGCCGGTGTTGGGGTTCGCAGGATGCGTCGGGTCCTGCTGTGCGGCAAGCTGGTCGTGCGGCCAGGTGGCTCGCGGACAGTCCGCGGTGACCTTGAATCCCGCAACGCTGAGCGGACTCGTGATGGGCGTGCAGCTTTGAATGTCAACCCGCTGAAGAGAATTTGTGGTGTGGACGAATACGTAGCGGCCGTCTTTCGAGCCTCGAATTTTGCGCAGTCCGTTGGCGCGTCCGGAAAGGTTCGGGTCGAGCTCCCACGAATACCAGTCGGCGGAATTTCTGGATTTCTTGTCGCCGCGCAGGTCGAGACGATATACGCGTGGCGCGTCGCCCTGCTGGTCCCGGGTGACGAACCAGAGCCGGTTCCGGTCTCCTTGCAGGTCGACCGTCATGGCACCTGGGACGTTGTCCATCTGCGCGGGGAGGTCCCATTCCATGAGGCGAAGGTTGATGGGCTTGGATGAAGGCGTCGTGCTGGATTGCGCTGCCGCCGGGC
>JANOJK010000125.1:0-2301 GCA_031408165.1 Acidobacteriota bacterium
AGACACAATCCACCGGCGAAAGTCTGAAGTTCGAAGGGTGAAGTACTGTGAGAAATGTGAACGTCCGCAGTGTCCCAGTATATCCGGACCCTAACCTTACGGAAGAGCGCGGGCGCCGGGGCACGTTGTCCGGCGAATGGCGGATCGGTCAACGTTGGACACCCGTCTCATGTTTGCTATCATCCTAGGACACCCGTGTGGCGCTGGGCCGGCGATCGCCGACCGGCAGGTCGACGAGGCAATCGCGGCGATCGAGCGGCGCGGGGCGTGCCCGCAGATCGTCTACAACCTGATCGAGTAGCAGTTCGCGCGACTTTCGGCCGCTGGCCGCCACGCATATATGACCATGGAGCACTCTCCCGAGCGCACCGGCCCGCCGCCCCGCCGCGGCCCCTCCGTCGACCTCGACCCGACCGGGATCGTCACGGGCAAGGACCCGGACAGGCAACGCCGCCAGTACCTGAACTATTCGTTCTACCGGCTCGACCCGGTGTTCCGGCGGCTCCCCGCCGACGAGCGGCGGGCGGCGGCGGCCGAGTTCATCGAACTGGTGCGGAAGTGGGAGTCTTCGGACGACCTGATCCTCCGCACCTACTCGCTCGTGGGCCTGCGCGCGGGCGTGGATTTCATGCTCTGGCAGATCGCGTTCGACCCGGTGTGCTTCCAGTCGATGGAGGCGACCATCAGACGGTCGCAGCTTGGCGCCTATCTGTCGCAGGTGCACAGCTTCCTTTCGCTGCAGCGCCGGTCCCAGTACGTCAACCGCATGAAGGGCGCCGGGGAGGGCATCGAGCTGCTGCCCGGCCAGGGGAAGTTCCTGTTCGTGTACCCCTTCACGAAAACGCGGTCGTGGTACCGCCTTTCACCCCACGCGCGACAGGGGATGATGGACGAGCATATCGCCGCCTCCGCGCCGTTCAAGGGCGTCAGCCTGAACTCGAGCTACAGCTACGGTATCGACGATCAGGACTTCGTGGTCGCGTTCGACTCGGACTACCCGCAGGAGTTCGTGGATCTGGTGGGGCGGCTGCGTTACACGGAGGCGAGCCTCTATACGCAGCGGGACACGCCGATGTTCACGTGCGCGAAGGCACCCATTGACGCGATCCTCGGGCAGCTGGCGAACATGGATTAGACGCCCCGGCCTGCTCGACCAGACGAGGACATAGGTTCGGCAGCACCGGGGCAGTGCGCTGCTGCCGGTTGCCCGGCGCGACCCGATGCGGACGGCGGTCTGACGGATCGGCCAAGGCGTGGCTGTCAGGAGCGTGGCGCGTGAGGAGGAAGCTCGATGTTTCGTCACCCCGATCCTGAGGTCCTCGTCGTCGGCGCCGGTCCGGTCGGTCTCGTCGCGGCCCTGTTTCTGCAGCAGCACGGGATTCGTGTGGAGGTCGTCGACACCCACCAGCGCACGACCCAGCACAGCTACGCGCTCGCGATCCACCCGCGCACGCTCCGGATTCTCGACGAGGCAGGACTCTCCGAAGGCCTGATCGGCGCGGGGCGGAAGCTGACGAAGGTCGCATATTACGAAGGACGCGAGAGGCGCGCCGAGATTGACTATGCGGCCCTCGCGTCCGAGCACCCCTACCTCCTCGTCCTCCGGCAGAGCCTGCTGGAGAGGGCCGCCGAGGAGGCGCTCGGGCAGAAGAAGCTCAAGGTCCTCTGGGGTCACCGTCTCCAGTCCCTCGACGCAGACGAGGCCACCCCCCGGGCGGAGGTGGCGAAGCTCGACCAGGTCGCGACCGGCTACCCCGTCGCGCGAAGCGAGTGGGTCGTCGTGGGAAGCGAGACAATCCGGCCGGACTATGTGATCGGCGCCGACGGGTACGATTCGGCCGTACGGCGGATGGCCGGCATCGGGATGGAGGAGTATGGCGCGGGCCAGATCTTCTCCGTCTACGAGATCGAGGCGGCGGGGGAGCTCCCCGCGGAAGTGCGCGTCATTCTCGATCCGGACCTGACGAGCGTCTACTGGCCCCTCGAGGCGGGGCGATGCCGCTGGGGATTCCAGATTCAGGCCGCCTCTGCACACGAGGCATCGATGGGGCGCCTCGAGCAGCTGATCGCCGCGAGGGCTCCCTGGTGGACGGCGCAGCCGACGCAGATCTACTGGTCGACGCTCGGACTGTTCGAGAGCCGCGTGACGCGGAGCTTCGGCAAAGGAGGCGTCTGGCTCGCCGGGGACGCCGCGCACCAGGCGGCTCCGGTCGGCGTGCACAGCATGAACTCCGGGCTGGTGGAAGCACGCGAGCTGGCAGCGCGCATCTCGCGGATCAAGCGCGGAGGAGCGCCGTCGCT
>JANOJK010000126.1:0-3341 GCA_031408165.1 Acidobacteriota bacterium
CTATTCGTGCCTCAATGCGATCATCGGGTCCACCCGCATCGCGCGGCGGGCGGGCAGGTAGCACGCGACCATGGCGATCGACGCCAGCACCCCGGTGACGAGGGCAAACGTCACGATGTCCGTGGAGCCCACGAGGAAGAAAAAGCGCGACAGCGCCCGCGTGACACCCGCGGCGGCCAGCAGGCCGCACAGGATGCCGCCGATCACGAGGACCGAGCCCTGGCGCAGGACGAGCGTCCGGACCGATGACGGGTCCGCGCCGAGTGCGATGCGGATGCCCATCTCGCGCGTGCGCTGGCTGGCGCCGTACGACACGACGCCGTAGACGCCGACGACCGCCAGCAGCAGTCCGAGCAGCCCCATCGCGCCTGCCTGCAGCGTGCCGATCCGGAACAGCAGGAAGCCCATCCCCCCCTGGACGATCTGCGACATCGTCTTGAGATCCGCGATTGGCATGTCGCGATCGAGCCCCAGGATCTCGCGCTCGAGGAGCGCGGCGAGCGACTCCGGCGGGGCCGCGGACCGGACGTACATCACGCGCATGTAGAACGGGGTCTGGCGGATGGAGAAGTAGAGGTGCGGCAGCGCGCGCTCGAAGGCCACGAGGTACTTGCTGTTGCGGGCGACGCCGACGACCTCCCAGACGCGCCCGTCGAAACGCGGCACGACGAGCTTCTTGCCGATGGGATCCGCACCCGGCCACAGCCGCTCGGCAAGCGTTTCGTTCACGATCACGACCTTCGCCGAACCCGGGTCGTCGCCGAGCGAGAAGGCTCTGCCCTTCACGATCGGGATCCGCAGCGTGTCGAAGTAGTCGGCCGATACGGTGTTGCACCCGACGTCGGATCGCGGCTCATCGGTGGCGAGCACCTGCCCCTCGGGCGCCGCGAGGCACCCGTCGTGGATGTACCCCATCGGCACCGTGAACGACGTGCTGACGTTCTCCACACCCGGGAGCGCGCGGACGCGGCGATCCAGTTCCTCGTAGAACGCGAGGGAGCGGGGCGCGTCGTACCCGATCTGGTGCGGATCGATACGGACCGTCAGCAGGTTCGCGGCGTCGAACCCGAGGTCGACCACCTGGGCCCGCTGCGTGCTGCGCACGCAGAGCCCCGCCACGATCAGCAGGACGAGCGAGCCCGCCACCTGCGCGATCACCATCCCGCTGCGCAGGCGCTGCCGTCCCACGCCGGCGGATCCGTGCCCGCCGTCGTGCAGGAGCGCCGTCACCTGCGCGCGCGATGCCCGCAGCGCCGGGACGAGTCCCATCAATCCGCCGGTGATCGCGGCGATGGTGCTCGCGTAGAGGAAAACCCGCCAGTCGTAGTGGAAATCGAGATTCAGCGGGATGTTCACGCCGACGTTGAGGCTGCCCACGAACACGCCCGTGGCCCAGCGCGCCAGCAGCAGCCCGGCGGCCGTCCCCGCGAAGGCGAGCAGCAGGCTTTCGACGAGCAGGAGCCGGATCAGCCGGACGCGGCTCGATCCGAGCGCCGCGCGCATCGCCATCTCCCGCTGGCGCACGGTCGCGCGCACCAGCAGCAGGTTCGCGACGTTCATGCATGCGATGAGCAGGACGAGCGCCGCCAGCGCGAGCATCGACCGCTGGATGAGCGGCACCAGCTCCGACAGAAACCGCATCGGTACCGGCCGTGCCATTGGTTCCGGGAGCACGCGCGCGGTGACGTCGCGCTCCTGGGGATAGCCAGCCTGGAGCCGCCCGGCGACCACGTCAACGGCCGCCTGCGCGCTGTCGATCGACACGCCCGGCTGAAGCCGCGCGAGCACCGTCAGGAACCGGATGCTGCGATCGGTGAACAGGCGGCCCGTCTGCGCCGAACGTCCGCGGAGCATGCCGAGCGGCACGTACCCTTCGATATCCGCCCCCTGGTATAGCCCGTGGAATCCCCGGGGGGCGATGCCGATCACGCGCGTCGCCACGCCGTCGAGCCTGACCACCGTGCCGACCACGGCGGGGTCCCCCCCGAACCGGCGTTGCCAGAACTGGTGGCCGAGGATGACGACGCTCTCGCCGCCGCCGTGTTCCCCTTCACCCGGCGACAGGAACCGGCCGAGGAGCGGTGAGAGCCCGAGGCCGGAAAAGAGGTTGCCCGTGACCGCGCTGTAGACGAACTGGGTCGTCTTGCCGTGCACGGTCATCCCCCCGATCCGCGTGTCGAACGCAAACACGTCGGAAAAAACCGCGGTTTCCCCGCGATAGTCGTTGAGCGCCGGAAAGGAGAAGCGAAAGCGGAAGCCCGTTTCGTCGCCGGGCATCTCGGCTGCGAGGACGACGATTCGATCGGCGCGAGGAACATCGAGCGGCCGCAGGTAGCCGTTCAGCAGACTGAAGATGCCCGTATTGGCGCCGATGCCGAGCGCCAGCGTGAGCACGGCGCTCGCCGCGAACGCGGGGGCGCGGCGGATCTGCCGCACGGCGAAGCGCACGTCCTGGCCGATGGATTTCATGCCCGTCCGGGAAGCCTATCCGATCCAGCCCGCGACAACCTCCTGGAGGCTTTTTCACAGCCACGCCCGCCACCGTGCGACTCCAGTGCGTTCTATAATCAAGAGTTGCTTGATTTCATTCGCACCGTCGTCTCGGAGGATCTGGCCGCCGGCCGCAACGGCGGGCGTGTGGCCACGCGTTTCCCGCCGGAGCCCAACGGGTATCTCCACATCGGCCACGCCAAGTCCATCTGTCTGAACTTCGGCGTCGCCAGGGACTACGGCGGGGTCTGCAACCTGCGGTTCGACGACACCAACCCGGCCAGGGAGGAGGTCGAGTACGTCGACTCCATCAAGGAGGACGTCCGCTGGCTGGGATTCGAGTGGGACGGTCTGCACTTCGCCTCGGATTATTTCGAGCAGCTGTTCGAGTACGGGCTGGAACTGATCTCGAAGGACAAGGCGTATGTCGACAGCCAGTCCGGCGACGAGATCCGGCGGAACCGCGGGACGTTGACCGAGCCCGGGAAGGACGGTCCCGACCGGTCCCGCCCGGTGGCCGAGAGCCTCGATCTCTTCAATCGGATGCGCGCGGGTGAGTTCCCGGACGGGGCCCTCGTCCTTCGCGCGAAGATCGACATGGCGTCGCCGAACATCAACATGCGGGACCCGGTGCTCTACCGGATAAAGCGGGCGCACCACCATCGCACGGGCGACGGGTGGTGCATTTATCCGATGTACGACTTCGCCCACCCGCCGTCCGACGCGCTCGAGCGGATCACCCACTCCCTCTGCACGCTGGAGTTCGAGGACCACCGGCCGCTCTATGACTGGCTGATCGAGAGCCTTCCCGTCCCTGCGACGCCGCGCCAGATCGAATTCGCGCGGCTGAA
>JANOJK010000156.1:0-12234 GCA_031408165.1 Acidobacteriota bacterium
GTTGCGCGATATTCTCGACAGCCCGGAAGCCACCGCGAAAGTGTGGGCAACAACGCCGACCCCGATGACGACGGCGACGGCGTGCTCGACGCGAACGACGCGTTCCCGCTGGATAAGACCGAGTCGGTGGACACCGACGGCGACGGCCTCGGCAACAACGCCGACCCCGATGACGACGGCGACACCGTGCTCGACGCCAACGACGCGTTTCCGCTGGATAGGACCGAATCGGTGGACACCGATGGCGACGGCCTCGGCAACAACGCCGACACCGATGACGATGGCGACACCGTGCTCGACGCGAACGACGCGTTCCCGCTGGATAAGACCGAATCGGTGGACACCGACGGCGACGGCCTCGGCAACAACGCCGACCCCGATGACGATGGCGATGGCATTGCCGACGGCAGCGACCCGTTCCCGCTGGTGGCGAACCGCGCCCCCGTGGTGAACGCCATCGGGAACCGGACTGACGTGGGGGGCCGCGCCGTGTCGTTCCCCGTCGTCGCAAGCGACCCCGATGGCGACGCGTTGACGTTCACTCCGGCGAACCTGCCCTCAGGCGTCGTCTTCGATCCGGCGACGAGGGTAGTCAGCGGAACGCCGGACGTGCCAGGTACCTATCTCGTGACCGTCGGAGTCTCCGACGGCTATCTGACTGGCAGCGCCCAGTTCCGATGGATCGTCGAGGCGGCAACCGACACGAAGCAGGGAGTGCAGCTTGTCAACCCGGGTCCGCAGCGAAACACTGAGGGAGAGGACGTCGGCCTGCGACTCGCGTGGGTGTCGCCGTCGTCCGGGCCGACAGCGGTCGACCGTCGGCGCGGGGGCCGTTCGAGGATGGTGTTCTCCGCGACGAACCTGCCGGAGGGCCTGTACATCGACAAGGACGATGGCCGGATCGAGGGGCGGCTGCGGAGCGGCTCAGCGAAGGTCTATCAGGTGGTCGCCACGCTCTCGGACGGCAGCCACTCGTCGTCCGTGACGTTCCAGTGGACCGTGCTCCGCCGGAATCGACGCCCGAACCTGACCGGGCCCGACTCACTGTTCTCGAAGGTTGGCACGCCGATCGTGCCGGTGGTCCTGCACGCGACCGATGAAGACGGCGATCCGCTCGTGTTCTCGGCGAGCGGCCTCCCGCCAGGGCTGCAGGTCAGCGCGGCGGGGATCATCTCGGGCACCATCGCGCCGACTGCGAGAGACGAGTACGACGTGACCATCCGCGTGTCCGACGGCCAGGCGTCGGACACGATCGAGATAGAGTGGCGCGTGCAGCGCTACCAGGCGTCCGACCTCTTGAGCCTGTGGTCGCAGTGGAGCAGGGACGCGGCGCTGTCCACGCGGCGCTGAAGGCGGGCTGCCGGCACGGCGGCCCGATCGTCGTCCCGGCGGCCTGGCTCCCGGCGGGCCGGTCGATCGGCGCCGCCGACCTGGATCAGCGCGGCGATCATGGGCCCAAAGAGACGTGAGCGGCCGGGCGGCCGTCTTCAGAGGACGGCCGCAATCGCCGCCATCACGACGACCGCGGCGAGGACGCCGGCCAACAGGACGAGCCGTTTCTTCGCCGCGGTCTTCTGCCGTACGAACGGCGCCGGCGTGGCGAAGGTCACGGTCTCCGGCTGCGCCCCCGGGACGTGGAGGGACGGATCGAAGCCCAGATACATGGGTCCGTTCGACAGCAGGAGGACGAGCGGCCTGGTGCAGGTCCTCGTCTCGTGCCGGCCGAGCGTCGAGACCGACGCATCGAAAAAATGGTCCGCCCGGTCGAGCAGCCGCGCGCGCTCGTCGCCCGATGCGTGGCACGCCGCAAACAGGAACACCTCGCACTTGCGCATGTCCTGCGCCGCCCACGTCTCGGTCGGGTACTCCAGGATCTCCGGCTTCTCGAGGTACGGATACTCGTGAACCGCCATCCACCGGGCGTAGTGCAGGAGCGCCGCGCGCGCGTACGCCGTGTCGTGCTGCCCGAGCTCGTGCGTGTACTCGAGGTATTTTCCCAGCGCCTGCAGGAACACGACGTAGGACCACCGGCGCTCGGCGTCGAGCAGGTCGTGAGCGGCGATCTCGTCATCCGGGTGGACGCACCGGCGGATCAGTTCGTCGGCCTTCGCGAGCAGGCGCGCCTCGCCCGTCAGGCGATGCCCGTCGAGAAGCGCGAGAATTGAGTGCCCCGCGCCGCGGCCGGGGCCATGGAAGTCGGGCGCCTGCGTGGCGCTCGCAAGACCCGTCGGGGCCGTGCTCAGCCATCGCAGCACGGTGTTCCGCCCCTCGTCCATCTCGACGACCCATCGCGCGAGCCCGACCGCCGCATCCCGTGATTCGGGATTACCGGTCAACAGCCAGTGCAGCCGCAACCCCGCCGTGTAGTTGTGCTCGTTCGCGGGTCCCCCGCCCCACACCTTCGGGTGCCGCGGATACGAGCGATGGCTCGAACGTCCCGCGGGCACGTAGTGAAAAGTGTGCCAGAAGAGCCCGTGGTTGTAGGCCGGCTTGTCGAGGTCGGTGTGATAGATGTCGATGTCGGCGACGTGAACCGCGAGGTCGTCCATCAGCGTCCACCAGCGCCGATCGCCGCTGCGCATGAACTGCGCGGCGAACCCGCCGATGCCGTCGTACTGGTTGTTGTAGTGCGAGACGATCGATCCCGGCTCGCTGCTGAAGGCGTTTTCATGATCGGCGTACAGATCGCCGAAGTTGCGCCAGCCGTACTCGTCGATCCGCTCGCGCTTCGCGTCGAACGAGTCGGGGCCCTCGATCGCCGCGCCGACGAGCCGTGCGTACCGGTCGTCGCGGTCGCGCGCGGCCGGGGACAGGTGCGCGATGGCGCGCGCCGCGCAGTACCACTCCGGGGTCGCCGACGCCCGCGAGGGCTGCCGGGCCCAGTACGCCGCGTCCAGCGCCATCGGATCGTCGCCCGCGATCAGCACGAAGTGGTGGGTCTTCTGCTCGCCCCCTTGCAGTTCGTGCAGGTCGCCGAACTGATGCGGCCACAGGCGCACGACGAGCTGGGTGGCTGACGCTTCGAGCGCCTTCGGAAAGTTCTGCCAGAACTGCTCGATGGCGACACCGATCCGAACACCTTGGTGGCTGAGGACGGCCGCGGGGGTCGCGCGCATGCCCTGGCCGGCCTTGGCGCCGCCGATGGCATACCCGCGGAACCTGACGGGAACGTCACCGCGCCTGTTCATGTGCGACGGCGACATCCACTGCTCGCCGCCGCTCGAGTCCTGGTACAGCTCGAGGGGGGCTTCGATGGCCTTCGGCGCGTCTGCCAACTCCGCCGAGAACTCCAGGCGATCGGCGGTCCATCCCGGCGCCACGCCGATCGACACGTCACGCAGGAGCACCGAGCCGGCGTCGCCCATCTCCCAGAAGCCGCCGGGGTGCCGCGCGCGGCGCGGGTTGCGGAGGGTGACGGCGAAACGGGTGGTGGCCGAGCCCGCAAAGAACTGCACCCGCACGGTCATCGCGACCAGCGGCGTGCCGGGCGGTCCCGCGGACCCGTCCAGGCGCACCGTGCAGCGCAGGTGTCCGCTCTGCTCGAGAGTGACCCCGGTCACCAGCAGCGGCCAGACCCGGCCGGTCTGGTCGGTGACGGCCGGCGCGACGAGACCGGCAGACGAAGGAAGGGAGCCGCCAGACATCTCGTGGAAAACCAGGCCCGCGCCTGCCTGCAGCCGGAACCGCGCGACGCCGGTGTCGACGTCGATGCCGGCCGCAGACACCTTCGTCGTGATCCGCAGAGCCGAACGCGCGCTTGCCTGCCCTGGCGGCTGACTGACCAGGCGGTATTCGCGTCGGGCCGACGGCGCGCCCGCGATTTGGAAGTCCAGGAAGGCCCACCGGACCGAGCCGTCCGGCCACAGTTCCGCCGGCGCCGCCTGCAGCGGCACGCCTTGTCCGCCGGCATCGATCAGGGCGAGCCCTGACACATTGGCGATGGCTCCCGCCGGGAACGGCACGCCGAGCGTCACCGGCTCGTGCTGGAACGCGCGCCCCGGCAGGGCCTGCGGTTGCGTGACGATGATCGGTGTGTCGATGGAACCTCCGTCCGCCATGGTCACTTGCCCGCGATGAGCGCCCCGGCGAGTATGCCTCCGAACACCGGCAGGAGAACAGTGGTGTCGGTCGTCCGCGAAAACACGAACACCTGCATCGTTTCGAGCGCACACACGGCCGGGATCGCGATCGCCATCGCGCGCGCGACCGTCCGGGGTGACGCGGGCCGCGCGGTGCGGATCCGCGCGGCGAGGCCGAGGGGAAAGGCCGCGATCAGCGCGATCGTCAGGCCGCCCGCGGACAGCGCGTCGGGCGACGGGGTAAACGGCAGCAGCAGACGCTGGTGGAAGTACTTGTCCGCGATTTCGCCGGGCCGAAGCGTCACGTCGAGCGGCAGGAGCCATGCGACCGCAAAGCCGGCGCAGTACACGAGCAGGACACGCTCGAGCGGCGAGGCACGCCGGACCATCCCGGACACCGCCGCCACCCGGCGGTCGAACGGCCGGCTCGCGGCCGCCCGAATGGCGATGCCGATCGCGGTGCCGATGGCTTCGGCGAGCACGTCGACAATCGACGGCGTGCGCCAGGGCACGAACGCCTGGCCGATCTCGACTGCCGTGCTGAGCAGCACGGCGGAACAGAACACGGTGACCCAGACGGCGAGCCGATGGCGGCCCGGCCGCCGGCGCTCGAGCGCCGCGGCAGCAAACAATCCGATGGGGATGAACAGCAGGACGTTGGAGACGAAGTCCGAGATGGACCAGGTCGGCGGTCCGCCCGCCCACGCCGTCCAGAACGCGGCGCGCGCCACCTCCAGATCGACGGGCTGCACGACGAACGGAAACAGGCTCCCCCACACCGCGAACGTCACGGCCGCCGCGGCGCCGAACGCATACACGGCGACGACGTCGGCCTCGCCCGGCGGGCGCAGGCCGCCTGGCGCGAGAGCCCGATCGGTCATGGAATCGAACGCACGATGTGCGGGCCGATGCGGTTGGTCAGCGCAACCGGCAGCCTCTTCCACACGGCGATCGCGGAACCAAAGCGCGGATTGTGCGGGCTCAGGTCCGGGAGGGCCGCGCCATCGAGGAGCGCGTACTCCCAGTACAGCGGCTGCGGCTGGGCGCCCCACTGCTGCTTGAAGCGATAGGTCCCTTCGTGCGGCGTGGACCTCCCGAAATCGAGCGTCGTCATGCCGGCATCAATTGCGTGCTGAATGATGCGCCAGTAGAGGAGGTTGTTGGGGCACTGCGCGAGATACTCGCGCCGCGACGAGGCCCACGGCACTTCGATGGTGCCGCGATGCGCCAGCGTGATGGCCGCGGCGGCGGTCACCGGCCCCGCGTCCACGAGGCAGACGCGCGCCGTCTCCGGGAACGTGTCCAGCACGTCGCGGAAGAACGCGATCGAATACACCGGCGTGCCCAGATCCCGCATGTTGCGGGTGAACACCGCGTAGAACGCGTCGAGCAGCTCGACGCCTCCCATGCGCGCGGTCAGGCCGCTACTCTCCGCCTTGCGCACCTGGTTGCGGACCTTCCGATCGAGCGCCGCGAACTGCGCCGCGCCGTCGGGCAGCAGCGGCAGGAGCATGCTGACCTTGTGTTCGCGCGCCGGCAGGTCGGGCAGCTGCCGCGCGACGTGCCGCAGCTCCACGTGGGACAACTTCAATCGCGCGGCGACGGCGGACGCCTCGGCGACGAGCCGCCGCGCCACCGCCGGGCCGACCGCGCAGACCCCCCCGTAGTTGACGAACGGGAGCGAGACGGCGAACCGCCCGAACACGCGGTTGCGGAAGATCACGAGCGGCAGCACGCCGTGGATCCGGCCGTCTTCGACGGCGGCCAGGTACACCGTCTCGTGGCCGAAGGCCCGCTCGAAAACGCCGCGCCACGCCCAGGCGTGATAGCCGGTCGCGTGCGGGTGGCCTGCGAGAAAGGTGTCCCACGCCGCCGCCGGTGCGTCGCTGACGACCTGCATGCCGGTCTCCGCTGCCGTTACCATACGTAGGGCAGCGGCGCGCGCTGGCTCTCGCCCGGCACCGCGTGCATCTGCTCCTGCAGGAGCGCCATCATCGTGGAGAACCGGAATTCCCGGATGAGCGACCGCAGGCGACTCTCGGTCTTCCCCAGGTTGAAGTAATGGCGGAAACGGCCGAGCGCCGGCGCGCGCAATCGCGGCTGCTCCGGATCGATTTCCCACGGATGAAGGTAGAAGATCGCCGGGCACTCCTCCACCTCGTTCAGCCGTGTAATGCCCCAGCGCGTCCACGCGTAGGGCAGGATCCGGAAGTAGCCGCCGCCGCCGATCGGCAGGTTGAACGGACCCCATCGCACGGTGGAGGCCGGCGCCTCGATCAGCACGGCGCCGCGGACGAGCCGGTACGGATGGCGTGGCGACACCGGTATGCCATACCGATCGTGATGAATCGGAAAAATGCTGGCGTCGTAGAGGAACCCTTCCTCCATGAGCACGTCGAGGGCCCAGAGCGACTGCGGCGTCACGGAGTAGCTCGGCGCGCGGTAGCCGTACACCGGCCCGATCGCCGCCGATTCGAGGACCCCCTTCGCGCGCCGGATGTCCTCTCGAAACGCCTGCGGCGTCATGTCGTAGACGAGCCGGTGGGCGTAGCCGTGGGACGCGATCTCGTGTCCCTTGGCGGCGATCTGGCGGACCAGCCTGGGAAACTGCTCGGCCACCCAGCCGAGCACGAAGAACGTCGCGTGAATGCCCTCGTCCTCGAAGAGCTGCAGGAGGCGTTCGGTGTTTCCGCAGACGCGGCTCTCCATCCCGGCCCACGCGTGCCTGGGCACGAGCCCGTCGAAGACGCTGACGTGGAAGTAATCCTCCACGTCCACCGTCATGGCGTTGACGATCTTCGCCGCCGGCGCGGCGCTCACTGACCCCGCCGCAGGAGTACCGTCTTGATGGTCTCGAACATGATGAACAGATCGAGCGTCGCGGACATGTGCTTGATGTAGTACAGGTCGTACTGCAGCTTCTCGATGGTGTCCTCGACGCTGGCGCCGTAGGTGTAGCGCACCTGCGCCCATCCGGTGAGGCCCGGCTTGACGGTGTGACGCTGTCCGTAGAACGGAATGTCGCGGGTGAGCGACTGCACGAACTCCGGCCGCTCCGGGCGCGGGCCGACCAGGCTCATGCTGCCGGTCAGGATGTTCCAGAACTGCGGCAGCTCGTCGAGGCGCGTGGTGCGCATGAAGCGGCCGACGCGCGTCACGCGCCCGTCCCCGCTGCCCGCCCACACCGGCCCGGTGTCGCGCTCCGCGTCCGCGCACATCGACCGCAGCTTGTGCACCGTGAACACGCGCCCGTCGCGCCCCACGCGACGCTGGGAGTAGAAGGCCGGACCGGGTGACGTCATGCGTACCACGACGGCCAGCACGAGCATGATCGGCCCGAACAGCAGCAGCCCGAAGGCCCCGCAGGACACGTCCACGAGGCGCTTGATCCCCGTGAACCGCCGCGACTTGCGGAAGCCCTCCGAGAAAATCATCCAGCTCGGACGGAGATTCTCGACCGCGATCTTGCCGGTATATTCCTCGTACACGGACGCGAAGTGATCGAACCGGAGGCCGGCCAGCTTCATGTCCAGCAGCTTGTCCATCGGCAGCTTGCCGCGCGCGTCGGCGAGACTGACGACCACGCGATCGATGGCGCGGGCGCGGACGATCGGGGGGATGTCCTCGATGGTGCCGAGGAACGACAGCGCGTCGATCCCCTGGCTGGCCGACGCGTCGACGTCGACATAGCCCACGATCTGCACCCCGAGCTCCTGGCGCTCGTGCAGCTCCCTGGCCAGGGCGAGGGCTGCGGCACTCCGTCCGACGAGCAGCAGGCGCTCGCGGGGACCGACCTGCCGCGTCACCCAGACAAAGGTGATGCGCGCAGCGATGACGGCCGCCCCCGCGAGTCCGGCGGCCGGCGCCATCACCCCTGAGCCAAGCGTCAGCGAGGGAAACCAGACGTAGAGGAGCGCGAGGATGAGCAGCGTCGCGCCGAGCGCATGGAGGATCCGGATGAGCAGCTCGGAATGGCTCCCCGCCTGCGGCGTATCGTACAGATCCCCGTAATACAGGCACAGCTGGCAGACGCACGCCACGGCGAGCGCGCCCGGTATCACCTCCATCACCGAGGTGGGGGCAACGGGACTCGCGTACGCCGCGACCGCGACCGCCCCGGCGATGAGCCAGGTTTCAGTGAAGATGAGCGCCGAGAGGCGCCGGTTCCCGGCAGTCTGAATCAGTCCGGTTGCCATAGGTCACTTGCCGGCGGGCGTGCCGTAGTAGCCGTATCCGTAGTATTCGTAGTAACCGCCTGCGTTGCGGTCGTGGGCGAAGTCCACCGCGTTCATGATGACCCCGAGGATGCGGTCGTGACCGATCGCCTCGACGGTGCGCTTCACGAGTGAAAAGGGGGCCTTGCCGCACCGCACGACCAGCAGGACGCCACCCACCATCGACGTCAGCAGGTTGCCGTCGGGGAGCAGCCCCACGGGCGGCGTGTCGATGATCACCCAGTCGTAGGCGGCGGACGCCTGCGCGATGAGCCGCTTCATGCGGTCCGAGGTCAGGCCGCCGATGGGATCGGCTTCCGGGCGGCCCGCCGGGACCACCGTGAGTCGCTCGGAAATCTGAATTTGCGTCACCGGCATGTCGCGATCGGCTTTCAGCACTTCGTTCAGACCGCTGATCGGCGGGATGCCGAACACGCGCTGAATACTCGGCCGGCGCAGGTCGGCGTCGATGAGAATGACCCGCCGCTGGTACGACTCGCTGAGCGTCAGCGCGGTGTTGACGGCCGTCAGGCTTTTCCCCTCTCCGGGCAGGGCGCTCGACGTCATGATGATCTTCAGGCCGCGCTCGACCTGCGCGTGGTGCAGCGTCGCGGCGAGCTTCCGGTACTGCTCGAGGGCCGCCCCGGAGAATCCATCGGTTCCCACGAGCTTGCCGACGGTGTCCGGATTGGTGCGCCACGAGATCACTTCGTCCTTGCGCGACGGGGGGGCCAGCAGGGTTCCACCCACAGGGTGGCGCGCCTCCGCAGAGCCGGTGACGATTGAGAGCGCCGGTGGCGGCGTCGCGGCCTGAGCGGCCGGAGCCTCGTCCAGACCGGTCGAGAGACCCCGGCGCGCTTCGGCGCGGTCGAGTGCGTCAGCCAAACGTGTCATGCGGGCACCTGGGAAGCCTCGCCGGCTGGTGCCGGCGGGGGAGTGAAGTCGAAGTCGCGGCACACTTCGGCGATGACCGCCGCATCGACCGGCTTTCGGTCGAGCGCGAACCCGGTCACCAGCGCGTTGTCGCAGATGACGCTCATGGTGCGCGGAATGCCGCCGGAGCGTTCGTGCACGAGCGCGATCGCCTCCGCGGTGAAGATCTGATCCACCTGTCCGCCGGCGACGCGAACGCGCGATCCGATATAGAGCGCGGAATCCGACCGATCGAGCGGATGGAGCGCGCAGCGCAGACCGACGCGCTGCTTGAGCTGTCGGAGCGTCGGCTGATTCAGCCGGTCGGCCAGTTCCGGCTGCCCCGCCAGCACGATCGACAACAGCTTTTCGCACGCGGACTCGATGTTCGCGAGCAGCCGGATTTCTTCCAGCAGCGAGTCCGGCAGGCACTGCGCCTCGTCGATCACGAGGGCGGTCATCTGTTTCGACGCGTGCCGCCGGGCGAGCAGTTCCGTCAGCTCGCAGAGACAGCGGGTCTTCGAGCGGGCGGCGTCAGGACTCAGCGTAAAAGCCGTGGCCAGGAACTCGACGAACTCCGCGCGGGTGAGCGACGGGTTGTTCAGGTACACCGTCAGGCTCTGCCGCGTGCTCTTGGCCTGCAGCGCCGCGTGAACCAGCGTCGTCTTCCCGGTGCCGGCCTCGCCGATGAGGACCGCGATGCCCGTGCGGCTCGAGAGCCCGTACTCGAGCGTGCTCAACGCCTCGCGATGCTGCGGAGTGAGGAGGAGGAAACGCGGGTTCGGCGTCAACTCGAACGGGCGCTCGCGAAGTCCGTAAAAGCCTTCGTACATCAGCGGAATCCCTGCAACAAGTTGAAGCGCCACACGACGCTCACAGCGCCGGCGGCCACCAGCAGGACGGACGCGACCGTCGCGAGCACGATGTTCCTCCGCCGCCGACGGCGATCGACCACCGAGATGAGCATCGGAATCGCGGCGACGACGGGAAGGACCAGCATCTTGACGATCTCGTCCTCCGTCCGCAGCGTCGTGTCGCGGTACTCGAGGAACCCGGCCAGCCCGACGCCGAACACCAGTCCGAGCGCCAACCCGATGAGCGCGATCCGGACGCGATTGGGCGTGTAGGGACGCTCCGGGAGCCGCGCCGGGTCGAGCATCTTGAACTGCTCCCCCACCTGCTGCCGCTCGAGGTTGGCGGAAATCTTGGAGTCTTCCTTCTTCGCGAGGAGCGATCCGTAAATCTTCTGCACCGTGTCGTAGTCGCGCATCAAGGCCGTCAGCTCCGACTCGTGGCCCGGGAGCGAGTCCACGCGGCGCTGGTAGTCGATCGCCACCGCCTTCAGCCGCTCGATGTCGGCCTCCTTCTGCGCAATCTGCTTGTCGAGCTTGACGATGTCCGCCTGGGTCTGCCGCGATCGCGTCTGCCGGACCACGTCCGTGGACGACATCGGCACGCCGGCGGGCGCGGTATTCTGCGCCGTCCCGCTGTTTTCGTCCTGGACCCGCCGCTGAAGCTCGTTGATGGCGCGCTTCTTGGTCGCGATGTCGGGATGCCCGGGCTTGAGCCGGAGTTCCAGGGCCTGCAGATCGCCTCGGGCCCGTTCGAGCTGGTCGATCGTCCGCCCCACGCCGGACGCGGAGTCCGCGCCGTCCGCCGTCGACGTGACGCCGCCGGTCAGGGTGTCGGCGGCAGTCTTCTCCAGGGTGAGGCGGCGGTCCCGATCGCGGTCGATGGACTCGTTGAGCGCCTGCACCTGGGTCTGCGCGTTGCGGATGACCTGGAGGTTGCTCTCGAGCTGCGACGGCAGCTCCCCGGAATTGCGGCGGCGGAACTCCTCGAGTTTCTTTTCGTGATCCAGCAGCCGGCGGCGCGCGTCCTCGAGCTGCGTCTCGAGGAACCGGTTGGTGCCGTCCGCCATGACCTCGCGATCCCGCGCGTTCTCGTCGATGAACATCGAGGCCAGCCGATCGGCCACGATCATCGCGGTCCGGGGCGTCGGCGAGATGAAGCTGATCTTGAACGCGTCGTCGCGAATGGGATCGACGTTGATGTTCAGGATCATCCCCGCGACGATCTGCTCCATCGGCATCGTCTTGCGCTGATCCGGGTAGAGGTCGAAATCGGTGATGACCTTCTCGAGCCGGCTCCGGCTGAGGATCTGTTCGCCGATCGACCGGAGCCGATCCTCGATCCGCATCGTGACGGTGGAGCGCACGTAGCTCTCGGGCACCCTCTGGGGCACCACGAGAATGAGCGTCTCGGACCGGTACTGGTTCTGGATCTGGAGGCCGGCCAGCACCGCCGCCCCGGTGAACAGGACAACGCCGGCGGCGACGATCCACTTCCGGCACCAGAGCAGGCGGAGGAGTTCTTCAGGGGTGTATTGGCGTCCTGGCAGCACTTGATTTACTCCGTCACCGAACCACGGGGGCCCACAGCGTCAGGCCCGCGCGCGCGCCCTGGCGCGTGAGCCGCGGCAGCCCGGACGAGAGGTCCGCGGCGGCCGAGAATTGATAGCGATAGTAGAAATGCTCGACGGAGATCGCCCAGAACCGGCTGATGGCGAACTCGAACCGCGTCTGATTCGAATAGCTGCGGTAGCGGGCGGACTTGAGCGCGACGTCCACGCCCTGCGCGTAGGCCGGGACGACCCGCAGCGTGGCGCGCCGCGTCAGGTAACCGCTCAACGTGCCGTTCGCCGTGTCGGTGACGAACGGACGAGGCGTCGTCGGGATCGACTGGAGCGAACGGTTGACACCCGCTTGCGCCGTCCACCGCGGGCTCACCAGGTGCTTCAGGAACGCGGATCCGAGCATGGTGAAATGCTGGCCGCCGCCGGTCGAGACGATGGCCGAACCCGAAGAGAAACCGATCGACGTGCCCGGAGACAGGACGATGCCGCGGCTGTAGTTCAGGCCGGCGTCGATGTTCCGGACGCGCGCGTATCCGGCATCGTTTCGTCCCTCCACCCCGTCGCCGTAGCCCAGGCGGAGTGAGAAGTCGCGCGAGAGGCGCCGCGTGTAGCG
>JANOJK010000197.1:0-8306 GCA_031408165.1 Acidobacteriota bacterium
GCCTGGTCCCTCGGCATGCTCCTCGGCGTCGAACACGTCGTCGCGCGCAAGCCGCTCGGGGACGGCGTCAAGCTGACGAAGCTCGATGCGGCGCCGAAGCTGGAAGGCAAGGTCACCGGCAATGGCCCGCGCTACGTCTTCGACTACCGTGGTCCCGACGCCGCCAAGGCCGTCAACCGGCTGTTGAAGGACGGCGCCCGCGTGGCGATCGAGAACGCCGCGGACCCCGCGGACCGCGCAAACGGTTCCCGGAATTCGTCGGGCCGTTCGTCCCGCGTGTGGGTGCAGAACGCACCGCGCAAGTCCCTCGACGCCGTCGCGTCGGAACTCGGATTGCAGATCAGGA
The DNA here is from genome assembly GCA_031408165.1 of Acidobacteriota bacterium. Taxonomy (GTDB): domain Bacteria; phylum Acidobacteriota; class Vicinamibacteria; order Vicinamibacterales; family 2-12-FULL-66-21; genus JAICSD01. The sequence goes on from JANOJK010000197.1 coordinate 347, forward strand.
CCGCCGAGGGGGCGGCGCCGGCCGGTGCGGCCGCCCTCAAGGCGCCGCGCGTCGGCATGTATTCCCCGTGGACCGGCGGCAACATGGACGAGGGCTGGACGCGCTGGGTCCTCGAGCAGTACGACTTCAACCTCACGACGCTGCACAACGCGGACGTGCGCGGCGGCAAGCTCCGCGACAAGTACGACGCGATCGTCCTGCCGGACCAGAACCCGCGCGCGATCGTGGATGGAGCGTCCGGCCAGAACGTGCGCCCCGAGTACCGCGGCGGCATCGGCGACGAAGGGATCGCGGCGCTGCGGGAGTTCGTCGCGCAGGGGGGCACGCTCGTCACGCTCGGCGCCGCCTCCGATCTCGCGATCGAGCGCTTCGGGGTGCCGCTCAAGAACCTCAAGTCCGGCCTCACCCGCGATCAGCACTTCGCCCCCGGGACGATCCTGAAGATCGAGGTCGATACAGCGCACCCGATCGGCGCCGGCATGCCGTCGCAGACGACGGGGTTCTACAACAACAGCCCGTTCTTCAGCGTCACCGAAGGGTTCTCGTCGCAGAAGCTGTCGGTGGTGGCGCGCTACCCCAATTCGGACGTCGTGGCCTCGGGCTGGCTGAAAGGCGAAGAGCTGATGGCGGGCCGGGCGGCCGTCGTCACGATGGACACCAACCCGGGGCGCATCGTGCTCTTCGGCCTGCGCCCGCAGCACCGCGCGCAGACCCACGCCACGTTCCCGCTGCTGTTCAACGCGCTGTATCTTTCGACCGCAGAGACGGGCACCAAGACCGGCACGCAATGACACCGTAGTGCGGCCAGCCGGTGACCCCGGCCTCGCGGCCTACGTGAGCGCGACGCGCTCGCCGAGCTCGCTGTCTCCGGCTTCGCAGACATCGCCCATGGCGCCATGGCCGATGAAGCGGATGATCTCGAATCGCCCGGCGACGAGCTGCGTCGCGACGAAGCTCGACCAGACGCGTGGTGTGTCGGTTCGCGGTTCCGACCGGTAGTCGTCTACCGGCATAACCCCTGTCTCGGGTGCCCTATTATGCGCCGTGTAGCGGCGTTGCAATTGGTTTCCTGACGCGCGCCCCAGCGGCTACAATCCAGCTGCCTCGCCCCAGACCTGCAGCCCATGCCGTTATCCGCCGGTACCCGCCTCGGCCCCTATGAGATCCAGGCCCCGCTCGGAGCGGGCGGCACTCGGCGTGAATCTTACGAGCGGGCAGTCGGTCCCGGTCGTGCGAACGGCGGCGAACGAGGGCTGGGGCCAGTTTTCTCCGAACGGGCGATTCGTCGTGTACCAGTCGAACGAATCGGGGCGGTTCGAAGTCTACGTCCGCACATTTCCTGGAACCGAAGGCCGGTGGCTCGTGTCCTACACCGGCGGGACCCAGCCCCGCTGGCGTGCGGATGGAAAGGAGCTGTATTATCTGGCGCCCGACAATCGGCTGATGGCAGTCGCGATTACGTCGGGCGCGACCCCTTCGACGATCGACGCAGGCGTTCCCGTGCCGCTGTTCCGTGCGAATCTGGTTTCGCCGACGGGCGCTGGTGTCGTGACGGTCGCCGCAGGGTCTAAACAGCAATACGCGGTCGCGGCTGACGGCCGATTCCTGCTGAACGTCGCGGTAGCCGACTCCGCGGCGCCTTCACCGATCTCCGTCGTCGTCAACTGGCCTGCGCTGCTGAGAAAGTGACGACGATTTGCCACCACAAATCGGCGCGAACCAGGGACCGGCCTTCCGGGTCGTGGACTCGTCTGGTTTCTGAGGAAAGCCGTGAATCGACGCGAATTCCTGCAGTCTCTGCTGGCCGCGACCAACATGCCGCGGCTGGCCGCGACCAACATGCCGCGGTTGGCCGCGGCCAACCTGCCGCTGGCGATCCGTTCGCGACCCGGACCCCAGCCGCAGAGCGACGCGGCGGGCCCGGGCGGGTTCACCCCCGTGCTGTGGTACTCGCGAGCCGCGACCCGCTGGGTCGAAGCGCTGCCAATCGGTAACGGACGGCTCGGCGCCATGGTGTTCGGGGATGTCGCGCGCGAGCGGCTGCAGCTCAACGACGACACGCTCTGGTCCGGCGGACCCGCCGTGTGGGATACGGCGGGCGCGCGCGACGTGCTGCCCGAACTGCGCCGCCTCACGCTCTCGGGCCGCTATGCCGACGCCGACCGGCTGGCCAGGCGGATGATGGGACCCTACACACAGTCCTACCTACCGCTCGGCGATCTCTGGCTGACGTTCGAGCATGGAAACGTCGCGCGTGATTACCGGCGCGAGCTGCACCTCCGCGACGCCGTCGCGTCGGTGCGCTATCGCGTGGGCGACGTGCGTTACACGCGCGAGGTGATCGCCAGTCACCCGGCGGGTGTCGTCGCGATGCGGCTCACCGCCGAGCGTCCCGGCATGCTCACGTTCGACGCGCAGCTTGCGAGCGCGCTCAGGCACCTCGTCGCCGCGGAAGACGGCGGGTTGCGGCTTCGTGGCGTCGCGCCGGCGCACGTGGATCCGAGCTACTACCACACCGACGTTCCCGTGCAATACGGGCACACAGGCGGCACTGCGGGCGGCCATTGGGCAACGGGCGAATCGCCGCGTCCGACAGGGGCGCGCCGGACCTTGCCGGGCATGCGGTTCGAGATTGCGCTCGGCGCGGTGGCCGACGGCGGGCAGGTCTCCTTCGCCGGAGGCGCGCTGCGCGTCGAGGGCGCGAGCACGGTCACGCTCGTGGTCAGCTCCGCGACCGGGTTCAACGGGTTCGACAAGGATCCGGCGCTCGACGGCCGCGACCCCGGCCCGATCGTCATGAGCCGCATCCGTCCGGCCCTCGCGATGTCCTGGACCGCTCTACGCGATGCACACACCGTCGATCATCGTGCCCTGTTCGACCGCATGTCGCTGGAGCTGCCTGCCACTCACGCCGACAACCTCGCCACCGATCAGCGCATCCTGACGCGCGGCAGCCGCGACGCCGGACTCGTGCAGCTCCTCTTTCAATACGGCCGCTACCTGCTGATCGGCTCCAGCCGGCCCGGGACGCAGCCGGCCAACCTGCAGGGCATCTGGAACGAGGAGGTCCGCGCGCCATGGAGCGCGAACTACACGATCAACATCAACACCCAGATGAATTACTGGCCTGCGGAAACCGCGGCGCTGCCCGAGCTGCACGAGCCGCTGCTCGCCTTCATCGGCGACCTCGCCGTCACCGGCGCCCGCACCGCCACCACCATGTACGGCGCGCGCGGGTGGACGGCGCACCACAACTCCGATCTCTGGCGCCACTCGGGCATGGTCGGCGACTGGGGGGCCGGCGATCCCGTGTGGGCGTCCTGGCGCATGGGCGGCCCCTGGCTCGCCCAGCACCTGTACGAACACTACCTGTTCGGCGGCGACACCAGGTACCTTCGCGAGCGCGCGTATCCGCTGCTTCGCGGCTCCGCCGAGTTCTGCCTCGATTGCCTCGTGCCGGACGGGTCGGGCCATCTGGTGACGGCGCCCTCCACGTCACCCGAGAACAAGTTCCGCCTGCCCTCCGGCACAGACGCGGCGATCAGTCCCGGGGCGACGATGGATCTGGCACTGGCCCGGGATCTGTTCGCGAACACGGCGGACGCGGCAGACGCACTGGGCATCGACGCCGAGTTCCGCACGCAACTCCTCGACGCGCGGGCGCGGCTCCGCCCCTACGCGATCGGCAGCAAGGGGCAGTTGCTGGAGTGGGTCGAGGAGTTCGCGGAACCCGAGCCGGAACACCGACACATCTCTCACCTGTTCGGCCTGCACCCGGGGCGCCACATCACGCCCGCCACACCGGCATTGTTCGCCGCGGTCCGTCGATCGCACGAGCTCCGCGGCGACGGCGGCACGGGCTGGAGCCTCGCGTGGAAAGTGAATCAGTGGGCCCGGCTGCTCGACGGCGACCATGCGTTCCGGATGATCACGGCGCTGCTCACGCTCGTCAACGTGTCGGACACGAACTACCGCGGCGGCGGCGGCGTGTACGCGAACCTGTTCGACGCTCATCCGCCCTTTCAGATTGACGGCAACTTCGGTCTCACCTCCGGCATCGTCGAGATGCTGGCGCAAAGCCACGCAGGGGAGATCCACCTCCTGCCGGCACTGCCGCGTGCGTGGCCTGGCGGCCGCGTCCGGGGCATCCGCCTGCGCGGCGGATTCGACGTGGACATCGAGTGGGCCGGCGGCGCTCTCGTTCGCGCCGAGGTTCGATCGCGGCTCGGTGGTGTCGCGCGCGTCAGGACCGCGCAGGCCGTGAAGGTCACCGGCGGGACGTCACGCCCCGCGTCGGGCGCGAACCCGAACCCGTTTTATCGCGTGCACGATCCGGGTGCGCCGATTGTCGCTCCGGGCGCACCGGTGGGCGCGAGGCCGCAGCAGGACGGCGGAATCGTGGATATCGTGATAGCGAGAAACGCGCGGGTCGAGCTGACGGGCTGAGGAAAGGAGAAACCACCAATGACGATGCGACGGGGCTGGAGCTCGGTTGAGCGTCTAATGCACGATCTCGTGGTCGATCCCTGTTCCTGACCGACGGCTCATCGCGGCGGTCGTCGCGCCAATGCTGAGCGCCAGCGTCACGACCGCCATCGCGACAAATCCGAATGCGCCGCCGCCTCGCCCCATCATCCCAACCATGTACCTGACGGCGTCGGACGTCAAGACGAAGTGGGGTTCGTTACCACGCCCCTCGGCACCATCAACATCGCGCCCCGCAGCACGACGCACCGGATCGCGGCACGGTCATGTGAACCGCGCGGCAATCGCGTCGGCGGTCATCCCGTAGTGCGCCCAGACGTCGACGAATGTTTCCGACGGCGCGATGCGCGGATCGACGATGCCGACGTGCTCGACCCTGACGCCGCAGCCCGCGAGCTTCCCCGCCGCGTAGGCGGCGAAGCCGCGGAGCCCCGCGTCCACGGTGCCGATGAGACCGTCCTCGAGGGTGATGATGCGTTCGTAGCGGCCGGGCAGCGACGCCAGGAACTCCTCGTCGATCGGGAACCCGTTCACGATGTGCACGTCGGCCAGGACGCCGTTCTTCGCGGCCTTATCGCTCGCCTCGACCGCCAGGTAGGCGGGCGCGCCGATCGCCAGGACGGCGACCTTCGCGCCGCTCCGCTCGCGGGCGGCGGTCACCGCCGACCACGCGTCGTCCGCGTTCCACAGCGGCGTCGTGCCGTCCGCCCTCGTGAGCACCGGCAGGTTGTCGCGCGGAACGGCGACGATGTGGCCGCCGAACCCCGCGGCGGCGTCCCTGACGGCGATGAAGGCGGATCGGGCATCGGCCGGCGCGTAGAAGCGCCGCAGGTACGGCATGTAGCCGAGCGCCAGGTTGATCCAGTCGAGGCTCCAGCCCGAGAAATGATCGCGGCCGGTGTTCGCGCCGACGTGCGCGAAGTGCACCAGCACGTTGAGGCCCTCGTTGAACCCGGTCAGGTTCCGCTGGTACCGCCACATCTCGAAGCCCTCGCGCGCGATCCCTTCGAGGAAGGCGGCGAAGGTCGAGAACACGTTCAGCTGGGGCGCCCGGCTGCTGTAGGACAGGCCGTCGAGCATCAGCGTGGCGGCCTGCTCCTCGATGCTCATCTCGAAGTGGTGGCCCGGCGGCAGGAGCTTGACCGCCTTCTCGAGGCGCGTGGACGGATTGAGGTCCGCCGATATCACGAACATCCTGTCGGCATGCTTGCGCGCGACCGCGAGGTAGGCCAACTCGGAGCCCGCCCGCGGAGAGGTCCACTTCCCGGGGTCAGGCAGCGTCACCGCTTTCACGTCGTCAGCGGTCAGCGTGAGATTCGGCGTCCCCTTCGCGGGGCGCGCGGTGGTGATGACGAGGCGCGGGGGCCGGGCGGCCAGCGCGTCGAGGGCGGCGCGTTCCTCCGGGGCGATCGTCAGCATCGGGGCGGAGAGCACCTTCTGCGCGTCGCGTCCCTTCATCCCGCCGTCGTGATGGGCCTCGCCGCCCGGCAGATCGTTCACGTAGAACAGGCACTGGAGCATCGCGGTCACGTCGCGGAAACTCATGAGCGATCCGGGAATCCAGATGCTCCGATCGAGCGCGACGTCGTGCGTGCCGGCAAACGCGCGCGTCTCCTCGACGACGCCATACATCCGGCCGAAATCCTCGACCGTCACCGGCGTGTCGGCCGCGGAGCTGCCGAACCCGGTCGGATAGATGAGGCTGGGCTTGCCGTGCTGGGCGTTACTGAACGCCTCGCGATAGGCGCGGAAGAGATCGCGGCGATCGTGCAACGAGCGGATTTCGAGGATCGTGATCCCGAAGCTCTCGATGATGCGGCGCGGATCCTGGTTCATGATGTGCCGGGTCGTCCCCGACAGCTGGATCCCGTTGCGGTGCATCACGTAGGTGACGGGGGCGCGGTGCACACCCGCCGCATTGAACCCGTTCAGCGCCTGGCCCGAGATCCAGCCGGCATCGCCGCTATGGCAGATGACGTGCGCGGCGGATCCGTGGTGGGCCCGAAGGCCCAGCGCCGTACCCGCCGCGACGGGAAACATGACGCCCAGGCGCCCGGAGCTCAGCTCGGTGCCGCCCGGCACCCAGGAGACGTGGCCGGCGATGTCGAGACTCCGGCGGAACTTCTCGATCACGCGGGCGCGGTCGAGAAAGCCGAGCGCGGACAGCGCCGCGTAGTAGCCGATGCTGGTATGCCCGTGCTCGATGGTGAACTGCGAGTGCTCGTAATCGGTGACCGCGAGCGTCATGAGGAGGGCGGGGATGAGCTCGAGGCCGCCGCCCAGGTGATCGATGTCGTTGACCTTCGCGAGCGAGGCGAGCGATTCGATGGCGGTGCGGGCGGCGTCCTTCTCGAGCGCGCTCAGCGCCACATCGTGCGCATCGGCGAATTCCGAGTGCGCGAGATCCAGCGTGAACGGCAGGACCCGGGACTCGAAACGCTCGCCCAGGTACGGGGTCTGCGAGAGGAGCGTGGCGCTGCGCCGGTCTTGCGTCTGCGTCTGCGCGGCGAGCGGATCGATGCACGTGTCCATGGCGCAAACGAGCTTATCACCGGCCGGAAAGCTGCCGCGCGCCGAGGACGTAGAGCGCGGCGAGCGGCCCCTGTCCGGCGAGCTGGTCCGAGGCCGCGCGCAGCGCCCCCTCGGCGCGCGGCCGGAACCCGGCGTCGCCACTCGTGCGTTCCAGCCGCGCGAGCAGGGACGCCGCCTCGGCATTGAGCACGAACGGCTTCCGCCTCGTCCGCAGCAGCCCGATGTCGGACGCGTCCCCGGCTCGGTCGAAGAAGCCGCCCCCCGCCTCGTCCCAGAGATCGCGCACGGCCACGCGCGCCAGCTCCTCCGCCATCATCTTGTACGGCTCGAGATCGCTCACGTCGTGCGCGTCCAGCAGGGCGGCGGCGGTGTGGATCTGGTCGGCGAGCAGGCCCCGCGCGCGCGGCACGCCGTCGGAGTAGTGCGCGAGGCCGGCGCCAGGCTTGTAACAGAGCAGGATCACCCGCTCGAACGACGCGAGGGCTTCCCTGGCGAGCCCGCTGTCGTCGAGCACGGTCGCGGCCCCCACCAGGGCGCCGGCGGCCTTCGCGTTGCCGTCCATGTAGAGCATGCGGTCGGCCTCGCTCCCCCCATAGCCGCCCCCGTCGGTTCGCAGGGTGCCCGTGATGAACCCGGCGATGGCGGCGCAGCGAGCCCGATCCACCTGGCGGCCGAACACGAGCGCGGCCTCCGCGTAGGCCCGCAACAGCTCGGCGTTGGTCTCGAGCAGCTTCTCGGTATGGGGCAGTTGCCAGTCGCGGGTGGTGGCGTAGCGATAGAAGCCGCCGCCCCTGGCGTCCCACAGGCCGTCCGCCATCGCGTCCAGCGTGGCCTCGACCATCACGCGCCACCGCTCGTCTCCGGTGTCGCGGAACAGCGCCATCGCCAGATGCAGCGGCGCCGTGTGCGGAAACTTCGGCTCGATTCCGAACCCGCCGTGCTC
>JANOJK010000275.1:0-3708 GCA_031408165.1 Acidobacteriota bacterium
CGCGACGGCACGATCTGCGGGAAGCACCTGGGCCCTGCGACGAAAGAACACTTCGAGCGCGAGATCAAAGCGCTCCTGTAGTACAATTCCCGGCAGATGCTCAAAGGGTTCACGCACGCGCGGCTCGCCTGCGGGTGCCGCCTGTCGTTCCGCGCCGGCGTCGAAGGCAGCCCGGTGACCGTCGTCGTCGAACAGAAGTCACCCGGGTGCCCCCAGACCATCCACGTCTCCGGTCTTCCCCTGTACGATTACCGCGAAGCGCTGCGCCCGCCCACTCGCCTCGGTCCGCCCATCGAAGAAGAATTCGAAGAAGAAAACTAGCCCGCCCTCCTCTCGTTGACGGCGTGCGCCTGCCCATCATATGAAGGTCTCCTACATATGGGAGCCTGGCATACTCGCGTTTTGCGAGGCGTCACCCGATCTTGAAGTTCGCGACCAGCGGCAGATGGTCCGACGCCATCAGCGACTTGCGCGTGCGGGGCATCTCCACGCTCTGCACGATGACGCGCCCTTCGTAATAGATGTGATCCAGGTGGACGACGGGGAAGAGGCCGGGGTAGGTGCGGCGGCGCTTGAGGTGCTGCGAGATGTCCACGCTCTCGAAGAGCGCCGACAGGGTCTTCGTGGCCAGCCCCTTCATCCACTCGTTGAAGTCGCCGAGGATGATCTTCGGGCCGGTCACGCGATGATCGTGGACGAACGACGCCAGGCGCTTGGCCTGGTAGCGCCGCTCGAGGACGGCGGTCCCGAGGTGGACGTTGTAGATGTGCAGGATCTGCCCGTTGAGGTTCAGATCGGCGCGCTGGCAATTGCGCGACTCGCACGTCCGCCACGAGAGGTCGTACTGGCTGTGGTGCACGATCGGGTGGCGGCTGAGGACCACGTTGCCGAACTGGTGCTGCCGCAGCGTGCGCACGCAGTTCATCACCCAGCCCATGCCGAGCGCCGCGCCGATCTCTTCCGCCTGTCCCGACCCGGCCGGACCCGCCCCGATGACTTCCTGCAGCGCGATGACGTCGGCGTCGATGGCGCGCAGGACCTCGATGATGCGCCCGGGGTTGACGCGCCGGTCCATGCCGCGGCAGCGGTGGATGTTGTAGGTGGCGATCCTGACGTTCTGGGTCTGCGTGTCGCTCACTGCCGTCGATCAGCGCACGGGCGCGGAGGGGTCCGCCGGGGGAGCCACGATCGGCAGCTTTATCGTCGCCCGCCCGTCGTCGGAGGCGAGCAGGAACGTGGTCGCCAGGCGCTCCCAGGCGACGAGCCGATCGCGCCGCCCGAGGTCGCTCTCGTCGACCGCGAGGGACGCCACGGCCAGGTATTCACCGGCCGGGAGTCCGGCGATGGAGAATCGGCCCTCGCGATCCGTATAGGCGAGGCGCATGCGCCGGTTCGTGCGCAGCCAGAAAAGCTGGACGCGCGGAAAGACGAGGACGCCGGTGTTCGCGACGGGCAGGTCGCGCGCGTTCCGCACGATGCCGGAGACCTCGCTGCCCGCGTCGGTGATGGTGACGCGCACGTCGCGGAACCGCTCGCGCTCGGTGACGTCGAACTGCTGGTCGGTGATGTTGCTGCCGTGGAAGAACACGCTCTTCAGCACCCACGGCGGCGGCAGCCCGTCCACCACCAGCTGGTGCGCCCCTTTCATCAGCCCCCGGAGCGCGAACGTGCCATCCGGCTGCACGGTGCCGGTCAGCGCGTCGCCGAAGCTGTTGCCGTCGGTGAACGGCGCGCGGACGCGAATGGCCGGGAGCGTCGGCGGCCTGGAGCCGCGTGGGCTCTCCACCATCAGCCGCCCGTCGAGCATGCCGCCCGGGCGCAGCATCATCTGGATGCCGTCCACGTCGTCCCCCTGGATCGTGAGCGAGTAGACCGCGAAGAGCGTCCCTCCCACCCGTTCGGTCTGGCCGCGGGCCCGGATCTGGTAATGCCCCGGCACCACGCGGCCGAAGCTGAAGCGGCCGTCCGGCAGCAGCATCGGATCCTCGGGCGTGACGATCGGGGCCCCCTGGCCCTGTGCAGGGCTCATGATGATCGCGGCGCTGAACAGTTGCTGACCGTCGGAGGCGACGAGCCGCCCGGACACGTGTGCCGGCGGCACGATCTTCAGCCGGAACTCCACGCGCGGCGGCTCTCCGGCGCCGGTCACGACGACGGTGCGCGCCTGGTCGGCGAATGGGGTGCCCGGGTGGTACGTCGGCGAGTAGTTCAGGACCCCCTTCGCCGTGCTCACCCCGCGGAACGCGGGGTCCGATGCGCCGACGTAGTACTGCCCCGGCGCGAGCCCGAAGAGCCGGAACTCTCCGCGATCGTCGCTCTGGCTGGTGGACACCGAGAAGAGCGTGTCGGCTCCATTCGTGGTGCGCGTGAGGAACGCGTCCACGATGGCGCCCGCGAACGGCGTGCCGTCTTCGTCGAAGATTCGGCCGGTAATGAGTCCGGCCGGCACCAGCGCGAAGTCCGTGTTGCCGGCCTGCTGACCGGCGGTCACGACGATCGGCGTGGCGTTGATGCTGCGCCCTGTCGAGTAGGTCTGCGGCGCGAAGCCTGTGCGCGTCACCGACACGGTGTACGAGCCGGACGGCAGTTCCGTCAACGCGTACTTGCCGTCCGCGCCGCTGAGCGTCACGCGCAGGCCGGTGACGCCGTCCGCTTCCGCCGTCACGCGGGCGCGGACGATAGGGGAGTCGTCGGTGGCGTGCTTGATGACGCCGCTGATCTGCGCCGTGGCCGCGGCCGGTGCTGGCGCCGGCGGGGCGGCCGGCCTGGCGGGCTGCGCCGCAGCGAGCGGGCCGTGGAGCGAGACGATCGCGACGATCGCGGTCCCGCCGAGGCGCTGCGAGAGCGCCCTCCATGTCATGGGGATATCATAGACCGGGACGAGAAGACCGGCCCTCCGCTGGTGCAGGAAGGACAGGAGTCGTGGCCAAGCTGAAATCGGAATTCGAAGTGGGCTGCCCGTGCTGCGCGGCCACGCTGGTCGTGGACGCCAACCTGCAGCGGGTGATCCGCCATACCGAGCCGGCGTCTGCGGATCGCCCCGAGCTCGACGACGCGCAGCGCATCCTGGCCGACCAGGCGGCGCGGCGCGAGGCGCTCTTTCAGAAGTCCGTGAACGAGGAGCGCACACGCCCCGACGCGCTGTCGAAGCGCTTCGAGGAAGCGCTCAAACAGGCGCGCGAGGAGCCCATCACCAAACCGACGCGGGACTTCGATCTCGATTAGGCCATCACCAGTTCCCTGCGGGCAGCGCCGACCAGGTGTGGCGGTTGCGGTAGTAGAGCGGCTTGCGCCCGTCGTGCTGCTTGCGGAACGCCTTGTACTTCCGCCGCAGACGATCGATCCGCGCGTCGGACGAGTGGATCGCCCGGTGCGGCGCGTCCAGGAGCGCGCGCTCCGCCTTCCAGATGTTCTGCGCCGACAGCCGCCAGTCGTAGTCCCCCAGCAGCGTGGCGAGATTGACCACCGTGTAGCCGGTGATCCGTCCGTGGTCGTCGATGTAGGGGTCCACGTAACTGAGCGCAAGATCGCGCCGCGTGCGGAAGACCGGCTTGCGGCCGTGCAGGCCCGGATCGCGCGAGCGGGCAACCGAGCCCCACCGGCCGCGGTGGCGGTAGACGAACAGCACGTGATCCAGTTCGTCGATCGACTCGAAGCTGAGGATGAGCGGCGGAAAGCCGTGCTGCTCGAGGATCACGGCGGCGGAGA
>JANOJK010000248.1:0-1576 GCA_031408165.1 Acidobacteriota bacterium
GGCTCCCTCCAGCAGGCGCTCGGTCACGAGCACGCGCTGCCGGTTCGCCGGATCGAAACGGACGCGGAGCACGTAACCGGCGGTCTCCGCCCCGATCAACAGGTCGCCACCGGGATGAAAGACAGCCGATGCGGCGCCGAAAGGCACGGGCAACGCATAGGACAGCGCCGGCAAGCGCCGCGCGCGATCCGGCTGGACGCCGATCAACCGCTCCACGCGCGAGTCGTCGCCGCCGTCCACGATCCAGAGCGCGCCGCCGGCGTCCCACCCCATGCCGCGCGGCCGGCGCGCGCCAGGAGCCAGCACGGGACTTCCTCCCCGCTGATCCCGCGGCGTCGTGCCGTCGGGATTGAGCCGCAGGATCTTTCCGTTGAACGCCCCTTCTTCTGCACGGGAGGCGTCAGTACGGTCTTCGAACGCGGCATACATCCGTCCGTCCGGGCCGAACCGGAGCGCGGCGGCGGGGCGCGCGGTGGATGCGGGTACGTTGTCCAGCAGTGTCGCCGCTTCGCCGAGCCTCCCGCCCACTTCGCGGTAGCGCACGAGCTGAAACACGGGCGGCGCGCCGTCCAGCACCGCGCGCACCACGTAAACCAAACCGCTGCGCGAGAATTGCGGATCGAGCGCAAGCGCGAGCACCGCCACGCGGACGCCGGGAACGGGCTCCACCGCCGTGTGCCGCCGTCCGGCCGCGACGATGCTGAGACGTCCGGATGCTTCCGCGACGAACACCCGTCCGTCCGGCGCAACGGCCATGTCGGTGGGTTGCTCGAACCCGTGGACGACCTGGCGGACGCGGAAGGCGGCGCCTCCGGCCGTACCGACAACGGCGCCGGCCGCGGGCGACGTGGCACGCTCGCCCGCGCTCGACCCTGTGACGACGACGTTCAATGCCGTCGATCGCTCGCTTTCGAGCGTCACGCCGTCGCGTATGACGAACGTGGCCAGCTGTAGTGTGTGCGCGCCGGTGGACATCGCAGGCAGCTGCCCACTGCAGGCAAAGCCGGCGGCAGTCGATGAGGCGGCGCATGTGACGGCGCCGATCTGGGAGCGGGTCCCGTCGACGAAAATGGCGTAGCCCAACGTCGACAGTTCGTCCGTGCCGTCGGCTTGCTGGTCCCAGCCGATGCGCTCGCGGCCGGTGATCGTGCCGCTCCCACCGCCGGGGTTCGGCGAGGAAGGCGGCGCCGGCTGCTTCTCGCAGCCGGTCGTCATGAGAAGCACGAGAATCGCAGCCAGCGCTCGCATCATCACCCGTCGTCGCATCGTAGCTGAAGCCCGCGCTCGTGTCTTGCGGAGGTAGGATAGCGGGATGCGCGCCATCGCTGCTGCGGCCGTCCTCGCGGCCACGCTCGGCCTCTCGCCGCATGCGGAAGCGCAGCAGTTGCGCGTGCGTGTGCATGCGTCGGGATTCACCGCGCCCCTCGCGTTCGTCCAGGATCCGACGGACCGCGACGTCCAGTTCGTGGTCGAGCAGGCCGGCCGGATCCGGGTGGTTCGCGCCGGCCTTGTCCTCCCGGCCGATTTCCTGGACTTACGCGGACAGATCGCGTCGGGCGGGGAACGCGGCCTGCTC
>JANOJK010000357.1:0-2889 GCA_031408165.1 Acidobacteriota bacterium
TGAAGCCTCCCTTGAGGATCGCGACGAGGTGGACGGCCTCGTCCTTCGGATAATCGCGTTCGATCTCGGCGGCGAGCGTCGAGATGCGCTGGCGGATGTCGGCTTCGGAAATCAATACCGTCGTGGTGGCCATGAAGACAAATGTCGGCTATTGGACGGCGGCGCGGACCTTCTCCGCGAAGAGCCGGGCCTCGGCGAGCACCTGGCGCCGGTTGAGCGTGAGGACGGCGCGGTCCCGCATCAGGACCTTGCCATTGACGATCGTCGTCCGCACGTCGTCGCCGCGGGTGACGTAGACGATGTGGGAGACCGCGTCGTACATCGGCGTCTGCCGCGGCGCCGACATGGAGACGACGAGCAGGTCGGCGCGCTTGCCGGGCTCGAGCGATCCGATCTCGCGCTCCATACCCATGGCGCGCGCCCCCTCGATGGTGGCCATCTCGAGCGCCACGGGCGCCGGAATGGCGCGGGGATCGCTCCCGACCAGCTTGTGCAGGAACGCGGCCTGGCGCATGGCCTCGAACATGTCGAGATCGTTGTTGCTCGCGGCGCCGTCGGTGCCCAGGCCGACGCGCACGCCGGCCTGGCGCATCGCCGCCACCGGCGCAATGCCGCTCGCGAGCTTCATGTTGCTTTCCGGGTTGTGCGCCACGCCGACGTGGCGGCCGGCCAGGATCTGGATGTCCCCGGGCGTCAGGTGCACGCCGTGCGCGGCGAGCGTGCGCGCGCCCCAGAAGCCCAGCGACTCGAGGAAGGCGGTCGGGGTGGCGCGGTACTTGTCGTCGGAGGTCTTGATCTCGTCCGTCGTTTCCGCCAGGTGAATGATGACCGGGATGCTGAGGCGGTCGGCGAGCGCGCGGCACGCCTTCAGCGTGCCGGCATCCAGCGTGTACATCGAGTGGGGCGCGACGGCCGGCGTGATCAGATCGTCGCCGGCGAACTCGGCAGCGAACCGCTCGGTGCGGGCGAGGCTCTCGGCCGGCGTCTTCGCGTCGGCGACCGGGAACTGGATGATCGTCTCGCCGAGCACGGCGCGCAGCCCCGCGGCCTTCGTGACACGGGCGATCTCCTCCTCGAAGTAGTACATGTCGGCGTAGGTGGTGGTGCCGGACTCGATCATCTCGAGCGCGGCGAGGCGCGTGCCGGCGCGGACGAACTCCGGCGACACCGTCTTCGCCTCCGCCGGGAAGATGTACTTCTGCAGCCAGTCCATCAGCGCCAGGTCGTCGGCGAGGCCGCGGAAGAGCACCATCGGCGCGTGCGTGTGGGTATTGACCAGGCCGGGCATGATCACGGCGCCCGCCGCGTCGATGGTGTCGCGGCCACGGTACCGCGCGGCAACTGCCTCGGCGGTGTCGACGGCCACGATCTCGCGCCCGTCAATGGCGACCGATCCACGCGCGATGACCTGCCGGTTACCATCCACTGTAATTACGATTCCGTTCGCGACCACAAGCGACACGGTCCGCCGCGCCGGCATCTGGCTACCCGCAAAAGAGGCGGCGACAACCGCCGTCAGCAACAACCTGCGCAACATGGACTCCGGAATTCTATACCGACCCCGATGCGGGCAGTCCGGCTGTTCCGCGGCCGACTCCGCGGCCCTCAATCGGCAGTCGCCAATCGGCAATCGCCAAGGTATAGTTCGCTTCGTGTCCGTACACGTCGTTGAGCACCCGATCGTGCATGATGCGCTCGTGACCCTGCGCGATGCGCAGACGCCGCCGGAGCTCTTCCGGCGGATGGCGGTCCGCATCAGCCTGCTGCTCGCGGCGGAAGCCACGCGTGACCTGCCCGCCTCCCCCGTCACGGTCCAGACGCCGCTCGGGGCCGCCGAGGGCCGGCGGGTGTCGGCGGACGTGGTGGTGGTCCCGGTGCTGCGCGCCGGACTCGGCATGCTCGACGCGATCCTCGAGCTGATTCCCTCGGCGCGTGTCGGCCACATCGGCCTGCAGCGCGATGAGAGCACCGCGATTGCGTCGCAGTACTATTCGAAGCTGCCCAGGGGCCTCGCCAGCAGCGTCGTCCTGATGATCGATCCGATGCTGGCGACCGGCGGGAGCGCCGTGGCCGCGCTCGATCACCTCTCGCAGGCCGGCGCCCGCGATATCCGCATGATCTGCATCGTCGCGGCGCCCGAAGGGGTGGCGGTCGTGCAGCGGCACCATCCCGGCGTGCGCATCTACGTGCCGGCGATCGATCGGCACCTCAACGAGCACAAGTACATCGTGCCCGGACTCGGGGATTTCGGCGACCGGCTGTACGGGACCTTATGACGACGCCCCGCCCCGCCCGCCCCGCCGCCGTGAGATCGATCAGGACGCCGAAGGCCGCCAGCCCCGAGATGTGGAAGACGGCGCTGACGTGCATCGAACCCAACAAGATCCTGATACGCGGGTACCCGCTCGACGAGGTCATGGGTCGCCTGACGTTCGGCGAGACGATCTACCTTTTGCTCATGGGCGAGTGTCCGTCGCCGGCGATTGGCAGTCTGATGGAAGCGATCCTCGTGTCGTTCATCGACCACGGCGCCACGCCGCCGTCCACGCTCGCGGCGCGCAATACCGCGACGACCGGTGCGCCGCTGCGCGCCTGCGTGGCGGCCGGTGTGCTCGGGTTCGGACGCTACCAGGGCGGGGACATCGAGAGCTGCATGCAATTTCTCGACGCCGGCCTCGAGCTGGTTCGAAAGGGGGCGTCGTATCAGGACGCCGCGAGCGCCATCGTGCAGCGCTGCCTCGAGAACGGCGAGCTCATTCCCGGCTTCGGCCATCGCTTCCACACGCGCGACCCGCGCGCCGCGCGGCTGTTCCAGATGGCACTGGAACTGGAAGTGGAGGGAGGACATATCCAGATGATGCGCGCCGTGGAGCTCCTCGAAGCGTCGCT
>JANOJK010000249.1:0-4523 GCA_031408165.1 Acidobacteriota bacterium
TTGATGCAGCCGCGCCAAGCGGTCCTCCCGCAAGCCCATGGGTCGGTTGGCCCGCGGCGAGGACGGTGTTTCAGACGTCGCGGCGTCCGGACGACTTCTCTGACGTGCGCAATCAACGCCGGCTCGAACGGCCCCATCACGCGCGAAACGTTCCGGCGCAGCCTAGAAGCCGGCGGCCAGCTTCATCCACGCAGTCCGCCCGGGCTCGTTGATACGTGCACTCTGAATGAAGCCGGGAACCATGGCGCCCCCCTGGCTGATGTGCTCGGCGTAGGTCCGGTTCAACAAATTGTCGACGCCCGCTGTGAGGGAGAGGCCCTTCGTGAGCCGATAGCCGCCATTCGCGGAGACCACCGAAAAACCGGCCGTGGGACCCAGGTCTCTGCCGTTTGCGACGATTGAGCCCGAGCCGACATCGACGCGACGCTGTTCGCTGACCAGCCGCGCGAGGACACCGATGGAATACACCTGATTGTCGTAATGCAGTCCGAGCCGAGCTTCAGCCGGCGGCTGCTGCGCCAGGGGCGTGTGGTCGGTATCGTTACGCCCGTGCACGAACGCCACCGTCAGGTCGGCCTTCAGGTCCTTCGCGAGGTTCCAACCCAGATCCGCTTCGGCGCCGAGCGTCGTCGCATCGACGTTGCGGGTCAGGGCCGGTGCCGGTGTCCACTTGATCAGCAGGTAATCCTGAATCTTCCCGTAGAATGCCGAGACCGATCCTGACCAGCCTGCGCCCTTCACGAGCATCCCCGCGTCGAGCTGCGTCGTCTTCTCGGGTCGCGCCGTCAGGAACGCGCTTTTGAGCGTGGTCGGTTCCTGTTTGAGCCGTTCCCAGTAGTCCGGGAATCGCTCGGCATGTCCCAGGCCGGCGTAGAGCGTCCCCGCGCTGGTGACCGCCCGCTCGTATCGGCCGAACGCGCTGACGAGCGTCTTGCGGTCGGTCGCCCCGATGGTGTCGTTCTTGAGTGGTGAATCCCCGGGGCACATCGACGCGGCGACACAAGGCCGACTGTCTTTCGCCTGGTGCCAGTCTGTTCGAAGACCCCCGATCACTCTGCTCGCAGCCGATACGACGCCTGTGGCTTCCGCGAAGGCGCCGACCTGGCCGAACCGCATGTCCTCGACACGCGGCGCCGACTCGTACCCGCTCGTGGCGAGGTCGGCCGAGGCCTTCCCCATGACATTGCGGCCGCGATGGACGTTGCGCTGCGCGTCTGCCCCCAGGACGATCGAGGTCAGGCTCCCGGCTGCCACCGTCACGGCAGCGCGGCCGCCGGTCGTCACCCGATCAGGGTTCATGGCCGAGTAGGTCGCTCCGGGAGCTCGCAGGCTGTAGTTGTCCATCACGTGGTCGATGGAGTTGTAGAACGACTGGGCCTCGATCCGACGGAACACCGACTTCGTCATGCGCCGGTCGAACTTGACGGCGAGGTTCTCGCGCGCGAAGCGGGAGCCGTCCACGCTGCGGTCGGCGTAAGCCGCCTCTCCGCTGCTCAACGCGCCCGACAGCTCCAGCAGCGTGTCGTCGTCCGGTGTCCAGCCCAACGCTGCGGTGCCGCTCGAGCGCGTGTAGAAGGAATGCACAGCGACGCCGTTTCCGTCCTTGTAGTCGTCGCTGTGCGAGCGGGTTGCGCCGGCCTGGACGTAGAAGGACGGCACCGCGGCCCGAACGTCGGCCATTTCGTCGTGGCGACCGAATGCCGCGAGCGTCGCGGAGCTCACGAGGGTGACGCCGGGCTGCGCGACGCGTGTGCGGTTGCGCTCGAACAGCACGGCCCCCGCCGACATGCCCGCGCCGGCGAGCACGGTCTGCGGTCCCTTGAGCACCGTGATGCGGTCGTACGCGGCGGGAAACACATAGGCGGTCGGCGGATCCATGCGCCCCCCGCACCCGCCGAGAATCTGCTGGCCGTCCAGCAGGATACCGACGCGCGAGCCGGCCATGCCGCGCAACACTGGATCGCCGTCGGTGCCCCCCTTGCGGATCACCGAGAAGCCTGGAATGGCCTTCAGGTAATCGGCTCCATCGTGCGCCGGGAGCGGCTGGCGAGGCGCCCGTGGGTCGGTCTCTACCGCCAGCGGTCTGTCCATCGACGCGCCCGTCACGACCACCATGGTTTCCTGCCTGGCGATCGTCAGCACGAGGTCGACGTGCACCACCCGGCCGGCGCCGACCGTCACCGTGCGGATCGATGGCTCGAAACCGGGGAATCCTGCCGAAACCTGATAGCGGCCGGGGGTGAGTCCGTCGACGGCAAATCGACCGAGGTCGTCCGACACCGCGGACCGGACCAAGCCCGTATCGAGACTCTTGATATCGATCGTCGACGCTCGCACGACCGCGCCCAGCGGATCCGTGACGCGCCCCGTTGCGCTCGCGTGCTCACCCGGTGGCTGCGCGGCAAGTGGATGCGTCAATCCGGCGACGAGGATCAAAGTGACCAGGCCGTGGCGAAACATGATCCAACTCCTCTGTAGTGGTTGAGATCTGAATCTAGCCCTCGGTCAGGCCGAATGCAATGCGGCAAGATGTCGCACCGCCAAAGTACCGGGCGGAGGAGACTTTTGTACCGAGTGCCAGATCGTGGTGTCACTCCGAACCACGCCGCAGGCACGGCACGTGGGGATGTGGAGCGCGACCGTCTGATCGGGGATCACCGGGCCGACGGAAAGCGAGTCAGCTTTCGCTGTAGCGAGCGCCGGTGGATCCCGAGCAGGCGCGCCGCCTGCGAGATGTTGCCGCCGCAGTCAGTCAGGACGCGGTTGATGTGCTCCCATTCCACCCGGGCAAGGGATGGCACTTGATCGGCGGGCTGCGATCGACCCGGGCTCTCCGGCGATCGGGCAAACGCCTTGACGATCTCGTCAACGTCCGCAGGCTTCGTCAGGTAGTGCGCCGCGCCCAGGCGCACCGCCTCGAGCGCGGTCGCAATCGAGCCGTATCCGGTCAGCACGACGACGACCGTCGCCGGATCGATGCCTTTGATCTCGCGAATCACGTCGAGACCGCTTTGACCGCCCGGCATCCGCAGATCGACCAGCATGTATTCAGGGCTGTCTTCGTGGGCCGCGCGTAACGCGCTCTCGTAGTCGTGCGCGGTCCGCGTCTCGTATCCACGTTCGCGCAGCGCCCGCTCGAGCCGATCGCGCAGGCGGTCGTCGTCTTCCACGATGAGGAGCGTGGGCGCGGGATCAGGCACCGGCTGCACCGATCTCGATGCGCAGCGGCAGCTCCAGCACGGCGGTCGTACCCCGGCCTGGCGCCGAATCGAGCACGAGGCTGCCGCCGAGATGATCGGCCAGGCTTCGCGCCAGGAACAGGCCCAGGCCGAGCCCGTGTCCGGGCGCCTTGGTCGTGAAGAAAGGCTCGCCGGCCTGCGCCAGGATCGCGGGCGGCATGCCCGGTCCGGTGTCGCTCACGCGTATCCGCAATCGTGGGCCTGCGTCGATGTCCACGTGCACGGCCTCGTCCGGTGTCGCGTCGAGTGCGTTCCGGATCAAGTTCGACACCACCCGGGCCACGGCGCGCCGCGGCAGGAAGAATCCAGGCGGCCCCTCCCGGTCGGTGATCCGGGCTCGAGAGCGCTCGTTGGCCGACAGGCTGGCGACCAGGTCTTCCCGCAGATCACGTTGACCGAACACCGTCGGCATCTCGCCGGCCGCGTGTCCGGAATTGCCCGCCATCCCGTCGATGATGTCGCGGCACCGCCGCAGCTCTGCTCGAATCAGGCGGACATCATCGACGAGCAGCGCGGCCTGCGCGGGTGGCAGCGCGGCGACCGCCCGCTCCAACTCGCCTGCCGCGACGGCGACAGTCGCCAATGGCGTGCCGAGCTCGTGCGCGGCGCCAGCCGCGAGTGTCGTCAGCGCCGCGAGCCGTTCGTGGCGCGCGGCGGTCTCGCGCATACCCACGATCTGAAGGTCCCGTTCCGCGACGATAGTCGTCAGGCGAGTGACGAAGTACGTCGTCAACGCGGCCGACAGCGTCAGGGCGAGCCACATCGCCTGCAGGTGCTGCGAGTAGCGGTGCATCGCATGCGCCGCGTTGACGGTGTCAGGCGCAGCCGGCAGCAGGAAAAGGGCGGCGTAGCTCGACGCGCCCAACACCGCGAGGGCCCAGGTCCACCGCGATCCCAGCATGACCGCCGCGATCGTGATGTGTACGAGATAGAAGACGCTGAACGGGTTCGACGTGCCGCCGCTCAGGAAGAGCATCGCCGTGAGTTGCAGTGTGTCGAGCGCCAGGACGCCGGCGCACCACGAAGGGGAGAGCGGCCGGCGGTGGCGCGCCCGCCGGGACATCCAGGCATTGGTGATGGCCAACACGAGGGCGAGCCCGAAGAGCGTCCCATAGGGAAGGTCGAGGCGGAAGACGTTGCGGGCGGTGAGCAGGACCAGGATCTGGCCGGCGAAGGCGCTCCACCTGACGCGGATGAACCACCCGGTGCGCACCTCGGCCCGCGCGTCCACGGGATGCTTGCTGCGCAGGTCGGGCAGGGAAATAGGGCCGCTCATTGCCGGCG
>JANOJK010000423.1:0-2710 GCA_031408165.1 Acidobacteriota bacterium
ACAACGAAGCCGTGATCGGCCAGACGTTCCGCGATGGCCTCACGCAGCGCCGCCTCGTCGTCTACGAGGAGCAGATGCTTCGCGTTTTCAGCCATTTAGTGATGCGGCGGTATTTTGACACCCCGCGGGGGCCTGGTCAACGCAGGACTGCGCCCCCAACCCTACAGGCGCGTGCCGGCCACTCCGATAACACTCCCCGAAGAGCAAATGACGATGGATCGCAAGACCATATCAATCATGAAGGCGTGCGAGCTGGTCGGTGTCAGCCGCCGCACGATCTACAACTGGATCGCCAGCGGCAAGGTCGAATACGTCCGGACCGCCGGCGGCTCGGTGCGGATCTTCGTCGACACGCTCTGGCGCGATCCGGGGCGGGCCGGAGAGCTGACGCGCAAAGAAGCCTCATGATGCCGGCCGCCGACGATCGCCCCCGCACGTCCGGTGGAGAGACAGGCGACTTCGGCCTGCTGTTCCACCGCCTGAACAACCAGCTTGGGATCATTCTTGCGAATGCCGAACTGCTCGAGGCGAAATCCGCCGATGAGATGGCGCGCGCCCGCGCCGCCCAGGTCGTCGCCAGCGTCCTCGACGCCATGAAGACGGCCCGCGAAATCCGACTGCGCTCCCGATAGGGATGTCAGATCCGCTCCGCGCATGGACCCAGCGCAGCTGTCAACCATTTGGCTGAGCGGTCAACAAACAGTCATAAATTTGACTATTCCATAACGGCGCTTCACGGCTCTGCACATCATGGCACCTTACTAACTGCTTCTGCACAAGAGGTTTAGGTCCACAACTCCGGTTTCGCCTTAGATTCGTTTTTCACGTGGTACTGTCGTTGCCCTTCGGCTCAGCCAGTGAAACCCGCCGTCGCGCTTCGCGCTTTGGCGTGGCAGGCCCTGAAGGAGCCCAACGATGCAGCGTCAGCCTCTCGTCGCCAGTCAGCGCGCCCGAATCGCCGCCGGTCTTCCCTTCGTGGAGTCGCTGGCGCGGCGGGTCGCCTCGTCCATGCCTCATTCCATCGAGCTCGGCGACCTGGTGCAGGACGGCGTGCTCGGGCTGATCGACGCGGCGTTCCGCTTCGATGAAGCACGCGGCATCAAGTTCGAGACTTTCGCGGAGCGCCGCGTGCGCGGTGCGATGATCGACGCGCTCCGCCGCGATGCCTGGCCACGCGGCGTGCGCCGCCAGCGGCGCGAGCTCGAGACCGCGCGCGAGGAGCTGCGGCGTGAGCTCGGCGTCGAGCCGTCGCTCGCGGATCTCGCCAAGCGCGTCGGCTCGGACGAGGTGCGTCTGGGCCGCACGATCGTCCGCATCCACACGATTGAGTCCACGTCGCCGCTGTCGGCGGGCGACAACGTCGATGGGTCGCTGTTGCCCGCGGCGCTCGTGCCATCGGAGCCCACCGCGCCGGATCGCGCGTACGAGGAGCTCGAGGTGCGCGGCCGCATCCGCGCCGCCATCGCGGGGCTGCCGCCGCGCGAGCGCAAAGTGATCGGCCTCTATTACTACGCCGAGGCGACGATGAAGCAGATTGGGGCCGAGATCGGCGTGAACGAGTCGCGCGTCTCGCAGCTGCACGCGCGCGCCATCCAGCGGCTGAAGAAGTCGCTCGGCGCGGACTGCTCCATGGACGAGACCGCCCGCGTGCTGCGGCCCGCGCCGCTGGCGTTCCAGCAGACCATGACGCGCGTCAAGGCCGCCCCGGCGGCGGGAGAGACCGCGCGCACCGATACCCCCGCGGTCGTCCTTCCGTACAAGACGGCCGCCGCGAAGCGCACGCTCGTGCGCCGGGTAATCGGAAGCGACCGCGAGTGTCTCGCAGTGGCGCGATAGGGGCATGCCGTGGATGGGCGCCAGGATCACGAAGACCTCCGGGATCCGTGTGGCCTTGTGATGAGATCGTGACAGCCGCTGCGGCCGCAAGGCTCGCGCCTACGAGAGGATTTCCTTCGCCGTCCGCAGGAGATCCCGGAGCCTGAACGGCTTGGCGAGCCAACGGCAGCCCGTCTCCTCGAGAAACCGTTCCGCCTCGGTACCCGCGACGTCCCCCGTAATGAACAGGATGCGGCGCGCCGCGTCGGGGTGGTCGCGCTCGAGCATCCGGTAGAACTGCATGCCGTCCACGCGGGGCATTTTCAGATCGCAGATGATCAGATCGTAGGCCCGCGCCTCGACGCGCGCGATCGCCTCCTCGCCGTTCCCGGCGCGATCCACCACGAAGCCGGCGTCCGCGAGCGACTCCGCCACAGCGTTCCCGAGCGCCACTTCGTCCTCGACCAGCAGCACCACCGAGCCGGCCCCGATGTCCGGCGTCAGGATCTCCTTCGGCAGCGCCGGCTTCATCAGGCCATCGCCGATCGGCAGCGCGACGAAGAACGACGCGCCGGCGCCCGGCTCCGACTTCACCGTGATGCGGCCGCCGTGCTCCTGGATGATCGCGTAGGCCACGGTCAGGCCCAGGCCCGTCCCCTTGCCGACTTCCTTGGTCGTGAAAAACGGGTCGAAAATCCGCGGCTGCACCTCTTCCGGCACGCCGGGGCCGTCGTCGTTGACTTCGAGGATGACCGCATCGCCGTCGAGGTCCTGCCAGCTGCGGAGAATCAGCGTGCCGCGCCCGTTCGCCGCGAGCATCGCCTGCTCCGCGTTGATGATCAGGTTGAGCAGCACCTGCTGGAACTGGTGGGGATCGGCGAAGGCGTGCGGCAGA
>JANOJK010000260.1:0-1795 GCA_031408165.1 Acidobacteriota bacterium
AGGCGACGCGGCGGGCCTCGCCGGGACGCACGCCGAGGACGGCACCGTCACGAGCCCTGTTGGCGGTGTGCTCAAAGGGCGCGCGGAGATCGAGCGCGTCTACCGGCTCTGGTTCTCCGCCTTTCCCGACATCCAGATGCAACAGGACACCCTGCTGATCGACGGCGACCGCGTCGTGCTCGTCGCCCGCATGATCGGCACTCACAGCGGAGACTTCTTCGGACTTCCGCCGACGGGCCGTCACGTGGAGGCGCAGGTCGCGCTCGTCCTGACGGTCGCGGGCGGCGTGGTGACCGACGAGCGGCGCATCTACGACTTCACCGGCGTGCTCGTGCAGGTGGGGTTCCTCAAGGCGAAACCCGGCGCCTGAGCCTGGTATCGTCCCCGCGTCGTGCCTACTGCTTCACGGCGGCGACGGCGCTCGTCCCGGCCCCGATGATGATGACGAGGCGACCGTCGTCGTCGCGGGCGAACGCAAACCGGGTCCCATCGGCGCCAATGAAGGTCGCCGGCGACCGGGGGTACATCTCGTTGCGCGCGGCTCCGAACTCGTAATAGAGCCGTGAGCCTTCGCGCAGGACGCGGGGGAAATGCCGCCCCGCCAGGTTATAGAGGACGTAGGTGCCCGTGAGCCGGTCGAGGACGGCCGGATCGACGGACACGGCGGTGATGCTGGTGGTGCCGACTTCCGGCCACCCGAACTCGGCCTCGATCGCGAGCTCGATTTCGCGGATCAGCCCGACGCCAGTCCCGGCGTTGACCATGATCGCCGCACCTTTGCCGGCCGTCAGGTACATCTTGAGGTCGCTCACGAACCCCTCGTTCTGGCCACCGTGACCCACGCTGAGACGGTCCGCGCTCCCGCTGAAGAAGAGACCGATGCCCACGCGTTCCTGGGCCGTGCGTCCCGGTACCGCCGAGCCGACTATCTGCGTGGCGGTCGCCTGAGACAGGAACGCCGTGGACCGGCCGGCCAGCGCGTTGGCGATCTCTATCGTCCATGTGGCCACGTCGGTCGGTGTCGTCCAGAGACCGGCCGCGGCCAGCTCGGGGTACACGTGCCAGCCGCCGGGCACGACCACGCCTTTTTCGTGACCGTGCGCCGCGTCAACGGCGCGGACCTCCGGCAGCGGCTGTTCGAAGGTGCTGTGCACCATGCCGAGCGGGCCGAGGACCTGCTGCTGGAGCAGGGCCGGAAACGGCGCACCGGTGACGTCGATGAGGAGCTGCTGCATGATGGTGGTGCCACCCCCCGAGTACCGGAACGCCTGCCCCGGTAGGGTGTCGACGCGCACCGGCGCCGTGTTGGCTGGCGCCTTGCCGTCGAGAAGTTCTGGTACCGTTGGGCGTGGGGCGCCGGCCTTGTAACCCGGGAAACCGCTCACGGTCGTCCCGCCGGTATGGGTAGCGAGCCGGCGGAGCGTCACCGGCTCCTGCCGGGTGAACTCGTTCTCGGGCAGCTTCCATGACGTGAGGTACTGGTTCACGTTGGTGTCGAGCGAGAGCGTGCCCTTGTCCACGAGGCGAAGCATCGCCGAGACCGCGACCGGTTTGCTGATGGACCCTGCCTGGAAGAGTGTCGTGGCGGTGACCGGGTCCTGACCGCCGGCCTCTTTCACCCCGAACCCCTGCGCCCACACGACCCGGCCGCCGTCGATGATCGCGATGCTCACCGCGGGCACCTTGTACTGAATCATCCGTTCGGCGAGGGTCCAGCGCACCGGCGCTCCCTCGACTTCAATCCTGGGCCGGAGTCCTGTCAGCACACGCGCGACGCGGGCTGCGGTGTCTTCGG
>JANOJK010000448.1:0-7719 GCA_031408165.1 Acidobacteriota bacterium
GGCGACGCGGTGCTGCGCAACGGGCGCCTGGAACGGAACCGGACGGCGATCGGCCGCGCGCTGCACGTCAAGACCGACTGGATTATCCGCGGCGGGCTCGATGGGGACGTCATCAAGGCGGAACGGATCCGGCGCGACGCCGTCACCCTGCCGCTCAACTGGGTCAACGATCACTTCGAAGGCAGCGTCCACACCTCGGGCAGCCACTTCGGCGGCCGGGACGCGATGTGGCTCGCTGCCCTTCGGCTCCGCCTCACACGCGCTACCGGGTGACCGCGAAACCGCGACGCGGGAAGATCCCGGCGGGCTAGGCGGAGACCGCCATCCGCGTCTCGTCGGCCACCGCCGTGTCGTCGGCCATCGAAATCTCGTCGGCCACGGGCGTCTCGGCACGGCCCGAGGGTTCGGTGAGGCCGCAACGCGCGATGCGGTCGCCCAGCGTGGATCGCTTGATGCTCAAGAGCTCCGCCGCCTTCGACTTGTTGCCGTCGCTCGCCTTCAGCGCCCAGACGATCAGGTTCGATTCGACCTCCCCGCAGGCGATCGTCGAGCGAGATGGACGGGGCCTCGGCGAGGCCGATCTCCGCGGGGATGGGCGCCAGAGAGGCGTCGACCGCCCCGAACAGCACGGCGGCCGCCACGCAGCCGACCCGCACCGTGCCGCACGTCACCGTCTGCACGATCCGCTCGCAGGCGTTCTCGAGCTCGCGCACGTTGCCGGGCCAGCGGTAGCGCGAGAACGCGTAGCGCACCGCCGCCGACACCGCCGGTACGTCGTTGCCGCGCGCACGCGAGAACTTCTTGAAGAAGAAGTCGGTCAGGACCGGGATGTCCTCGCGCCGCTCCCGGAGGGGCGGCAGCACGATCGGCAGCACGTTCAGCCGGTAGAACAGGTCCTCGCGGAAATTCCCTTCCGCGACCATTTTCTTCAGGTCGCGCTTGGAGCCGGTGATCACGCGGACGTTGACGTTGATCGACCGGGTCCCGCCGACGCGTTCGACGGTGCGGTTCTGGATCGCCCGCAGCAGCTTCACCTGCATCGACAGCGGCACGTCGTCGATGTCGTCGAGGAACAGCGTCCCGCCCTGCGCCAGCTCGAAGCGGCCCGGCTTGTCTTTAATCGCGCCCGTGAAGGCGCCGCGCTCGTGGCCGAAGAGCTCGGTCTCGATCAGGTTCTCGGAAAAGAGCGCGCAGCTCACCGCGACGAACGGCTGGTGACGACGGCTGCTCGAATGATGCAGCAGGTTGGCGATGACTTCCTTGCCGGTCCCGCTCTCGCCGGTGATGATCACGCTGCTGTCACTGCGGCTCACGACCTTCGCGAAATCGAAGATCGCGCGCATCCGCGCGCTGTGGCCCACGACCACGTCGTCGAGCGAAAAGGAGCCGGGTGCCCTCATACGACCACCAGCTCTTCGAAGTCCTTGATCTCGTCGCGCAGCGCCATCTCGACCCCCATGTAGAGCGTCATGTGCGCGCTGGGACACCCGGCGCACATCCCCGTCAGCCGGACGTGCGCGCTGTTGCCCTGGACCTCCACCAGCTCGATGTCGCCGCCGTCGGCCTGCATCATCGGGCGGATGCGGCCCAGAACCGATTCAATCTGATCGCGAGAAACCATTGTGCGGTACTCCTGTCGGAATACCGTTAGAGCAACAGGTGTGCCGCACCGCATTCGCGGAATCTGGCGGGAATTTCAGAGGTTTCGACAGCGGCACGGCCGTTGCTCAAAGGAGGCGTGGGGAATTCCGCCCGGTGCCGGGGGATTTCTCGCTCGGCGGGAGCTCGGCCCATGGCCATTCCACGAGTCTCGAAGTGCACGAGGTTCACAGCAGAACGGACCCTCGAGCAAGCCTGTGCGACCCGGCGTGACCTCCATGAGCGGCCGCAGGCCGCGTTGCGCTACGGCGCCGCCTTCTCCAGTCCGAATTTCTCGATTCGGTAGCGAATCTGATCCCGGTTGAGCCCGAGCAGGACCGCCGCCTTCGTCTGGTTGCCGCCGGTCCGGCGGAGCGCCTGGACGACGAGCTCCCGCTCCAGCGTCTCGAGATGCACCCCCTCCTCCGGCAGTTCCATGCTGTGCGCCGTGGAGGGGCGGGCCGCGGCAACCGGCAGCAGGTCGGGAGTCAGCCACTCCCCCTCGGCGAGCAGCATCGCCCGCTCGACGGCGTTGCGCAGCTCCCGGATGTTGCCGGGCCAGCGGTACGCCTTCAGCAACTCCATCGCCTCCGGTGTGGTGCCCCGCGTGGCCTTGCGGAACTCGCGGTTGAACACGTCGATGTAGTGCGCGACCAGCAGCGGCACGTCGGAGGGGTGCTCGCGCAGGGACGGCAGCGTGATTGGCATGACGTCGAGGCGGTAATAGAGATCTTCGCGGAACTGCCCCTGCTTCACGGCGTCCTCGAGGTCGCGATTGGTGGCGGCAATCACCCGGACGTCCACGCGCACGTCGGCGGACCCGCCGACCCGCTTGAACGCTTTCTCCTCGAGAAACCGCAGCAGCTTGGCCTGCAGGGCCGGCACCATCTCCCCGATCTCGTCGAGGAACACCGTCCCTCCCTCCGCGGACTCGAGCAGGCCGATCTTCTGCTGCCGCGCGTCGGTGAACGCGCCCCGCTCGTGGCCGAACAGCTCGCTCTCGAGCAGCGCGTCCGGCAGCGCCGAACACGTGATGTTCATGAACGGCCTGGACGCGCGGTCGCTGTTGTAGTGAATCGTCTTGGCCGCGAGGTCCTTGCCGGTCCCGCTCTCCCCGCGCAGCAGCACGGTCGACGAGGGGCTCGCGGCCACCTTCTGGAGGAGCGCCTTGAGGCCGGTCATCGTCGGCGAGTCACCGACGATGCGCCCGAAGGCGTATGGCTCGGCGCGCGACGCGCGCAGGCTCTTCACCTCGCGACGCAGCCGGGTGGTCTCGAGCGCTTTCTGCACGACTAGGGCGAGCTCGTCGAGGTTGAACGGCTTGTTTGCGTAGTGATACGCCCCCTGCTTCATCGCCTCGACGGCGGTTTCGACGGAGGAGAAGGCCGTCAGCAGGATCACGGGCACGTCGGCGTCCGAC
This sequence comes from Acidobacteriota bacterium, assembly GCA_031408165.1. GTDB lineage: Bacteria > Acidobacteriota > Vicinamibacteria > Vicinamibacterales > 2-12-FULL-66-21 > JAICSD01. Next base: position 3,059 of record JANOJK010000448.1, read on the forward strand.
ACCTTCATCGCCCGCAGCACCTGCAGACCGTCGGAATCGGGCAGCTTGTAGTCCAGCAGCACGAGATCGATATCCGGGCCGAACCGGGCGATGGCCGCCGTGGCGGTTTCCGCCTCGACGACGGCATGCCCGTCCTGTGCCAGGCGCTCGCAGAGCGTCCAGCGGATCAGCGGCTCGTCGTCGACGACGAGAATGGTGGCCGGCATGGAGACATTATGTCCGAGGTCCGAGCGCGCGCAGGGCTACCCGACGGATTGGGCAGCGCGGACCAGGCCGACCACGCGCGCCAGGTCGAAGGGCTTCGAGATCGCGTCGTAGGCGCCGGCCGTCAGGGCCTCCGCCAGCAGATCAGGGGTGCCGTGAGCGGTCATGACGATGATGCGGCAGGCGGGCGCCTCGCGCCGGATGCGGCGCAGCAGGCCAAGATCGTGGGAGTCGGGCAGGCGCACGTCCAGCAGCAGCACGGCGACGGGGTTCTCGGCGCGGGCCAGCCGTTCCATCGTTTCCCGGGCGGAGCCCGCCTCGAGCACGGCGTAGCCCTCTCCCTCGAGGCCTTCACGCAGGGCCCAGCGAATGAGCGGCTCGTCGTCCACGACGAGGATCGTGTGCATGGCGGATTATTTCCCTGGTAACGCGAACTTTTCCCCGCACTCGAGCCCTTGCGGCGGGAGGAACCTGCGACTAGCATCGGTTGATTCATTCCTGATGCCAACCTCCCACACGCCCCGACCGCCCCCGCCTGCGGCCGATCGGCGTCTCATCGCGCTGGCGATCCTGATGGCCGCGACCATCTTCCTGGCCGATCTCGAGCTGCCGGTCGGGATCACGGTGTCGGCGCTCTACGGCGTGGTGATCCTGCTGGGTCTGTTCACGCCCGCGCGGGGCTTCGCCCTGTGGGCCGCGGTCGCCGTCACGCTCCTCACGACCCTCGGCGGCTGGCTGTCGCCGTCGGGCAGCGGCCTGGCGATGTTCGCGGTCATCAACCGCGCCCTCACGCTGGTCGGCATCTGGGTGACGGCGTGGCTCGTCTCGCGGTACGCCCACACCGGGCGCGCGCTCGATCGATCCGTGAAGGACCTCGCCGACACGAGCTTCGCGCTGAACCAGGCGGCGATCGTGGCCACCACCAACGTCCGCGGGCAGATCCGCTTCGTCAACGACAAGTTCGTCGAGATCTCGAAGTATCCCCGCGAAGAGCTGATCGGCCAGGACCACCGGATCATCAACTCCGGCTACCACTCGAAGGAGTTCATCCGCGACCTCTGGCAGACCATCGCCGGCGGCCGCATCTGGCGCGGCGAAGTCCGCAACCGCGCCAAGGACGGCACCATCTACTGGGTGGACACCACGATCGTCCCGTTCCTCGACGAGCGCGGCAAGCCCTACCAGTACATGGCCATCCGTTATGACATCACCGATCGCAAGCGGTCCGAGCAGCAGCTGCTCGAGCAGGGAGCGCTCGCGCGCCTCGGCGAGATGGCGGCGGTCGTCGCCCACGAGGTCAAGAACCCGCTCGCCGCGATCAAAGGGGCGCTGCAGGTGATCGGCGGCCGCATGCCGGAGTCAGGGCGCGATCGCGCCATCGTGGGGGAAGTCGTGGCCCGCGTCGATTCGCTGAACGACATCGTGCAGGATCTGCTGGTGTTCGCGCGGCCGCGGGAACCCCGGCTCGGCCCCGTCGCCCTCGCGGAGCTGGTGGACAACACCCTCGCCCTGATGCGGAAGGATCCGGCGCATGCCGCGCTCAGGGTGCACGTCTCCGGCGCCAGCCCGGTCATCCAGGCCGATGCCGAACAGCTCAAGACGGTCCTCCTGAACCTGCTGCTCAACGCGGCGCAGGCCACCGGACACGCCGGCACCATCCGGGTCGGCATCCACGCCGACGATCTCGCGGCGACTGTGGCGATCGCCGACGACGGGCCCGGCATACCCGCCGACGTGCGTGAGAAGATCTTCGAGCCCTTCTTCACGACCAAGCACCGCGGCACGGGCCTCGGCCTGCCCACCGCCCGGCGCGTCGTCGAGCGTCATCGCGGCGCGATCGACGTCGCGTGCCCGCCGGCGGGCGGGACGGTCGTCACCGTCAGATTGCCGCTGCAATGACGATCGGCACCGGCAGCTCGACAAATCCGTGCTGCGGGTGGCGCACCGTGAGGACCGGGCACGGCGCCCGCCGCACGACCTTCTCCGCGATGCTGCCGAGCAACAGGTGGCTGACGCCGCCCCGCCCGTGGGTGCCCATCACGATCAGGTCGATGCCCTGTTCCGCGGCGAACCGGAGGATCTCCGGGTAGGGCGCCGCGACGTTCGAGGCGACCCGCACACGTCCCCTGTCGGCGGGCGGCACCAGCGCCTTCAGCCGTTCTTCCGCCTGTTTCTGCCACTGCTCGACGACTTCCAGCATCGGTACCGCGAGACCCTCCGCGGCCCACGGCATCGTCATCGGGTCCTGCACGACGTGCAACAGGTGCAGCGTCGCGTCGAACTTGCGCGCGAGCTCGAGCCCGTAGCGGACCGCCCGGTCGGAGCACTCGCTGAAATCCGACGGCACGAGGATGTTCTGGAGCGTAATCATGGCGTCACCTCAATGGCGGATGCGGCGGCCGGCCGGCGTCGGCGGCCGGCGGCCGACGCGAATGCGAACGTCTGCGGCCACGGCGCCCGCGGGCAGCGCCATCACGGGGTTCAGATCGAGCTCCTGGATTTCGGGGCACGCGTGCAGCAGCTGCGAGGTCCGCACGATCAACGCGCGGAAGGCCGCTTCGTCGGCCGTCGGGCCGCCACGGAAACCGCGCAGCCGGACCCGCCCCTTGATCCGGTCGACAAGCGCGCGCGCGCCCGCCTCGTCGAGCGGGCAGAGCGCGAAGGCGGTGTCGTCGAGGACATCCACGAAGACGCCGCCCATGCCGCACATGACGACGGGGCCGAATGCCGCATCGTTCACGCCGCCAACGACCATCTCGACCGCGCCGGTCACCATCGGCTGCACGAGCACGCCGTCCAGGCGATCGCCCAGCCGGCCCGTCAGCGCGGCAAACGCGTCACGGACCGCCTGTTCGGATGCGAGGCCGAGGCGTACGCCCCCGACGTCGCTCTTGTGCAGGATGTCCTTGCCGCCCGCCTTGAGCACCACGGGCAGCCCCGCGGCTCTGGCCGCCGCGACCGCCGCCTCCGGCGTCGCCGCGCGGCGCGAGCGCACCATCGGAATGCCGGCCGCGTCGAGCAGCGCCTCGCACTGCTCCGGCGACAGCCAGCCCGATCCGCCGGCCAGCGCCGGCTCGACGATCGCGGTGACGCGTTCGAGGATCGCCGGGTCCAGCCGGCCGACCGGGGTGGCGGGCCGGCGCAGCCATTCGCCGTAGCGCGTGACGTGCGCCAGCGCGATGGCCGCGGCCTCGGGGAACGCAAACGAGGGCACGGGCGCGAGCTGCGGACGCAACCCCTGGGTCCCGAGGAAAGACGCCAGCACCGGCTTCGACAGGCGCGCGGCCGCGTCGCGGATCGCCGCCGCGACCGCCTCCGGGTCCGTGACGAGGGGGGGAATGAAGATCGCGATGACGCTATCGACGTCCGGATCCGCCGCGACGACGGCCAGCGCCCGCCGGTACTGCGCCGGCGTCGCGGAGGCAATCATGTCGACCGGATTAATGACGCTCGCCGCGGGCGGCAGCAGCGCGCGCAGCGCCTCCTGGGTGGCCTGCGACAGCACCGGCACCTGCAGACCGTTCGCCTCGCACGCGTCTGCCGCCAGGATGGCCGGACCACCGGCGTTGGTGACGATCGCCACGCGCCGTCCGCCCGGGACGGGCTGGTGCGCGAGCACGCTCGCGACGTCGAAGAGTTCCTCGAGCGTGCGCGTCCGGATGACTCCCGATTCCCTGAGCATCGTCTCGACCAGCACTTCGCGGCTCGCGCGCGCGCCGGTGTGCGACGTGGCGGCCCGCGCCCCCGCGTCGGAGTGCCCCGCCTTCACCGCCACGATCGGCTTGGTGCGCCCGACACGCCGCGCGATTTCCGCGAACTTGCGCGGGTTGCCGAAGCTCTCGGTATACAGGAGGATGACGTCGGTGCGCGGATCCTCCGCCCAGTATTGCAGGAGGTCGTTGCCCGAGACGTCCGCCTTGTTGCCAATCGACGCGAAGCTCGAAATGCCGATGTTGAGGCGCGTGACGTAGTCCAGGATGGCGAGCCCGAGGGCACCGCTCTGGGTGGAGAACGCGATGCGCCCCTCCGGGGGATAGACCGGCGAGAACGTCGCGTTCAGGCGGAACGCGGGATCGGTGCTGATGATTCCCATGCAGTTGGGACCGATTAGGCGGACGCCGGCGGCGCGAATCTTGTCGACGAGCGCGGACTGCAGCTCGGCGCCCGCGTCCCCCACCTCGCCGAAGCCGGCGCTGATGACCACGAGCGCTTTCACCCCCTTCGCGAGGCACTCGTCGACGACGCCGTTGACCTGCGCGGCGGGCACGACGACGACCGCGAGATCGACGTCGCCCGGGATCGCCGCGACCGATGCGACGGCGGGCAGCCCCCCGACCATGCCGGCCGACGGATGGACCGGCACCAGCCGCCCGGTGAAACCGCTGCGGCGCAGGTTCCGGAGGATCTCGGAGCCGATCCGTCCGGGCTCGCGATTGGCGCCTACGATCGCGATGCAC
>JANOJK010000489.1:0-3256 GCA_031408165.1 Acidobacteriota bacterium
CAGATCGCCGGCAAGCTCCGGCGAGCCGCCGTTGCCGTGCTGCGACTGATACGGCAGCCGCGCCTTCCAGAGAATCGCGCCGGCGGTCGAGAGCGCCGCGGTGCCCTCGGCGCCGAAGTGAACGTAGACACGGTCCTCGTCGAGGATCGGCGTCGGCGAGGCATGGCTGTTCTTGGCGTTGGGCAGTTCCTCGTCGCGCAGCCGGAAGACTTCGACGTCGAGCGCCTGCCGGCCGGTCGCGAGGTCGTAGGCCATCAGGCGCAGGGATCTCTCGCGCTTCACAGCGGTGGCCGTGGTCAGCCACACCCGGCCGCCGCCGACCACGGGTGACGACCACCCGCGACCGGGGACGGGGACCTTCCACGCCACGTTCGCCGTTTCGCTCCACTCGACCGGTAGCCCGCGCTCCGGCGACTGGCCCTGGCCGCCGGGACCGCGGAACTGCGGCCAGTCCTGCGCGAAGGCGACCGTGTGGCTGGCGAGGAGAACCATCGCGAGAAGCAGACGGGCGGAGGACCGCATGACCGGCAGTGTAACCCGGCCCGCTCCGGGCCTCTTCGTCACGGATTTCATCCCTGATGCGATCCTGACCCGGCGATTATCGCCCAAAGCGGCGAAGACAAGACATTCAACACAGAGGCGCGGAGGAAACGGAGACGCACGGAGGTAGAAGGCCGCCCTGTGACCGAGTTCGCGGGCCGCCGGCCCTCGGCCGGCCGGAGGAGGTGGGGCGAGAGCCTGCCTGCGAGTGCCAGTTGCGTGGTCCGTGCGGCATTCGCAGGCAGGATCTCGCTCCACCTCCCGCCGCGCGAAGCGCGGCGAGCGAACTCGCTGTCAGCGGCCGCTTCATTGGACGTCTTCGCCGCGTGTTGTCACCGGTGTCCGCCTGTTCCGCGTGATCCGCGCTCGGTGGGTTTCTTCGTGCGTCTCGGTGTGCTCTGCGGCTCCGTGTTTCTCTTCGCCTCACTGATTCGTCACGCCCTTCGTCCCTCCCGCGCAGATGCTGCTACGATTTTGGACATGTTCATCAGTCTTCTTTTTCCGGCTGTCGTGACGTGTGCGCTGATGCAGGCTGTGGACGTCAAGATCGCGCCGTCGAACGTCACTGTCCGGCAGCTCACCTACGCGCAGCTCGATGGCTCGCGCAACGCCGCCACGCTCGTCACGCCCTTCGACTCGGCCGCGGGCGGCGGGGCACGCCCGGCGATCCTCTTCCTGCACTGGTACGGGCCGCCCAGTCCCACGTCGAACCGCACGCAGTTCCTGCCCGAAGCCGTGGAGCTCGCCGGCTCCGGCGTCGTGTCGCTGCTGGTAGACACGCCGTGGAGCCAGGAACGATGGTTCGGCCAGCGCGATAGCGGGAAGGACTACGAGTTCACCCTCCAGATGGCGAAAGACGTCCGGCGCGCCCTCGACGTGCTGCTCGCGCAGCCCGGGCTGGATCGGTCGCGCGTCGCCGTGGTCGGACACGATTTCGGAGCGATGTGGGGGGCCCTGGCCGTGGCGTCCGATCCGCGCGTCACGCACTTCGTCTACGCGGCGGGGACGCGGTCGTTCACCGACTGGTATCTCTACACGCCGAAACGCGAGGGGGCGGAGAAAGACGCATTCGTGGCGAAGCTCGCGCCGCTCGACCCGATCAACTTTCTGCCGAAGATTTCCCCGCGGCCCGTGCTGCTGCAGTTCGGCAGCAAGGATCCGCACGTCAAGAACGAGGCGGCCACGGCGATGGCGGAGGCCGCAAAGGAACCGAAGACCGTCAAGACCTACGACCACGAGCACGAGCTGACGTACCAGGCACGGCTCGATCGCCTGGCATGGATCAAACAGCAATTCAAGATCGCGAATTGAGGGAAGGTCGCGTCAACTGGTCGCTGGGGCGCTCCCTGCTCCACCAGTTGGCGCGTCCTTTCAGGCCGCGCGTTTTTCAGCTACCGGTCGCTCAGCAGGTCAGTACCTGTAGTGCTCCGGCTTGTACGGGCCCTCGACCGGCACGCCGATGTATGCGGCCTGCTCCGGCGTCAGCGTCGTCAGCTTCACGCCGAGGTGTTCGAGGTGCAGACGGGCGACTTCCTCGTCGAGGTGCTTCGGGAGGATGTACACCTTCTTTTCGTACTTGTCGTTGTGCTGGTGCAGCTCGAGCTGCGCGATCACCTGGTTGGTGAAGGACGCCGACATCACGAAGCTCGGGTGCCCGGTCGCGCAGCCGAGATTCAGCAGGCGCCCCTCCGCGAGGATCAGCACGCTCTTCCCGCTCGGGAAGCGGAACTCGTCGTACTGCGGCTTGATCTCGATCCGCTCGATGCCGCGCTTCTTCAGGCCGGCCATGTCGATCTCGTTGTCGAAGTGCCCGATGTTCCCGATGATCGCGTTGTGCTTCATCTTCGCCATCATGTCCACGGTGATGATGTTCAGGTTCCCCGTCGCCGTGACGAAGATGTCGGCGCTCTCGACCACCGCCTCGACCGGCTTGACCTCGTAGCCTTCCATCGCCGCCTGCAGCGCGCAGATCGGATCGATTTCCGCGACGATGACGCGGCAGCCCTGCCCGCGCAGCGCCTGCGCGCAGCCCTTGCCGACCTCACCGAAGCCGACCACCACCGCGACCTTGCCGCCGGTCATGACGTCGGTGGCGCGGTTCAGGCCGTCGATGAGCGAGTGCCGGCAGCCGTAGATGTTGTCGAACTTGCTCTTCGTCACCGAGTCGTTGACGTTGATCGCCGGGAACAGCAGCGTCCCCGCCTTCATCATCTCGTAGAGCCGGTGCACGCCGGTGGTGGTCTCTTCGCTGACCCCCTTCATGTCGGCCGCGACCTTCGTCCAGCGCTTCGGGGTGGACGTCAGCTCACGGCGCAGCAGCTCCAGGATGACGCCCCACTCCTCCGGCTCCTTGTCGGTGTCGAACGCCGGGACCTTGCCGGCCCTCTCGAACTCGACACCCTTGTGCAGCAGCAGCGTCGCGTCGCCGCCGTCGTCCACGATCTGCGTTGGACCCGAGCCGTCCGGCCACAGGAGCGCCTCGCTCGTGCACCACCAGTACTCCTCGAGCGACTCCCCCTTCCACGCGTACACGGGCGTCCCCTTGGGGTTCGCCGGAGTGCCGCCGCTTTCGGGGCGGCCCACGACGACCGCGGCGGCGGCGTGATCCTGCGTCGAGAAGATGTTGCAGGAGACCCAGCGGACATCCGCCCCGAGCTCCGTCAGCGTCTCGATGAGCACGGCGGTCTGCACGGTCATGTGCAGGCTGCCCATGACT
>JANOJK010000506.1:0-2463 GCA_031408165.1 Acidobacteriota bacterium
CGAAGTGGTGTCGGGGATCGTCGTGATGCGCCAGGGAGAGAACGCGGTCGACGTGATCGACCGCGTCAAGGAGCGGATCCGCCAGATCGAGCCCGGCTTCCCACCCGGCATCGAGGTCGTCCCGATCTACGACCGCTCCGCGCTGATCCGCCGCGCGGTCGACAACGTAAGCTGGACGCTCGTCGAAGTGGTGCTCACCGTGGCCTTCATCGTGCTGCTGTTCCTCTGGCACGTGCCGAGCGCGGTCATCCCGCTCATCACCATTCCGGTCGCCGTGCTCGTGGCGTTCATCCCGTTCCACGGGATGGGCATCACGGCGAACATCATGTCGCTCGGCGGCATTGCGATCGCGATGGGCGAGCTGGTGGACGCGGCGATCGTCATCGTGGAGCAGACGCACAAGAAGCTCGAGGAGGCGCAGCGCGACGGATTGACGCGCGATTATCACGCGGTCGTCCTCGAGGCGGTCAGGGAGGTGGCGCCGGCGAGCTTCTTCGCGCTGCTCGTGATCGCGGTATCGTTCCTCCCGGTGCTGACGCTCGAGGCGCAGGAAGGGCGGATGTTCAAGCCGCTCGCCTACACCAAGACGCTCACCATGCTCGTGGCGGCGGGCCTCGTGATCACGCTCGACCCGGCGCTGCGGGTGCTCTTCACGCGCGTGCGGCGGTTCGAGTTCCGGCCCGCCTGGCTCTGCCGCGCGACCAACGCAGTCCTCGTCGGCCGCATCCGTTCCGAGGATTCGCATCCGATCAGCCGCGTCCTCACGCGGATCTACGAGCCGGTGGTCCGCTGGTCGCTGCGGTGGAGATGGTCGGTCATCGGCGGCGCCGCGGCGCTCGTCGTCGTCACCGTGCCGGTGTTCACGCGCCTCGGATCGGAGTTCATGCCGCCGCTGGACGAGGGGTCGCTCCTCTACATGCCGACGACGATGCCGGGCATCGCGATCGGCGAAGCGCAGAGGCTGATGCAGGTGAGCGACCGGACGATCAGGCAGTTCCCGGAGGTCGAACGCGTGCTCGGCAAGGCCGGGCGCGCCGACACGAGCACCGATCCCGCTCCGCTCTCGATGCTCGAGACGGTGATCACCCTCAAGCCCAAGTCCGAGTGGCGCCGTGTCGAGACGTGGTACTCCGGGTGGGCGCCGGAACCGCTGAAGCGCATGCTCCGGCACGTCACGCCCGACCATATCTCCGAGGAACAGCTGATCGCGGAGATGAACGCGGCGCTGACGTATCCCGGCGTGTCGAACGCCTGGACGATGCCGATCAAGGCGCGGATCGACATGCTGACGACCGGAATCCGCACGCCGGTCGGGCTGAAGGTCAGCGGCGCCGATCTGGCCGAGATCGAGAAGATCGGCACGGCAATCGAGGCGGCGCTCCCCTCCGTGAATGGCACGCGGAGTGTGTTCGCGGAGCGCACCGGCGGCGGGTTCTTCCTCGACATCGAGTGGAACCGCGACGCGCTCGCGCGCTACGGCTTGAGCGTCGAGGCGGCGCAGAGCGTGGTCCAGAACGCGATCGGTGGCGAGAACGTGACCACCGCGATCGAGGGGCGCGCCCGATATCCGGTGAACGTCCGCTACATGCGCGATTTCCGATCCGATACCGACGCGCTGGCGCGCGTGCTCGTGCCGGCGTCGGATGGGCGGCGGCAGATTCCGCTTGGCGAGCTGGCGCGCGTGAAGGTCGCGACAGGACCCGCGATGATCCGCAACGAGGACGGGCTGCTCACCGGATACGTCTTTGTCGACGTCGCAGGCCGCGACATCAGCAGCTACGTGGACGAGGCGAGCCGCGTCGTGCGCGAACGAGTAAAGCTGCCGTCCGGCTACGCGGTGCTGTGGAGCGGCCAGTACGAAGCGATGGCCCGCGTGCGCGCCCGTCTCGCGTACATCATCCCGTTCACGCTGTTGCTCGTGGTCGTGCTGCTCTACCTGAACACGCGGTCGCTCGTGAAGACCGCGATCGTGTTGCTGGCCGTGCCGTTCTCGGCCGTCGGCGCCGTCTGGTTCCTGTACCTGCTCGGCTACAACATGAGTATCGCTGTATGGGTCGGGCTGATCGCGCTGCTCGGCGTCGACGCCCAGACCGGCGTCTTCATGCTGCTGTATCTCGACCTCGCCTACGAGAAGGCGTCGCGCGAGGGACGCCTGCGAACGCTCGCCGATCTCCAGGCGACGATCGTGGAAGGGGCCGCCAAGCGGCTGCGCCCGAAGTTCATGACGATGGCGACGACGTTCATCGGGCTGATGCCGATCATGTGGGCCACCGGCACCGGGTCGGACGTGTGGAAGCGGATCGCCGCGCCGATGGTTGGCGGCATCTTCACCTCGTTCGTCCTCGAGCTCGTCGTTTACCCGGCGATCTACGAGATTTGGAAATGGCACTTCGAGATGAAGCGGTCGCCCGTGGACACGGGTCATCGGCTCGTGCCGGCCGAAGGGGCCGCGTCCTACACTGG
>JANOJK010000521.1:0-2020 GCA_031408165.1 Acidobacteriota bacterium
AGCCACAGGAGCTCACCCGTCAAACGGCCACCGCGCTGGCGCACTCGGAGGCTGAGTCCGCGCCCCACCCGCAGCGCGGCATTGCCGGAGCAATCTATGTCAGTTGCTCAGGCCGCGGTGGCCCGCACTTTGGCGGCGCTAGCGCAGAGCTGCAAATCGTGCGCAGAGCCTTGGGCGATGTTCCACTGGTCGGCTTTTTCGGAGGTTCTGGTTCGGCGTCGGGCGCGGGAGGCGAACCTGGAATCCTTCGTGATCTTCGTGGCCTTGGCGATCGTCGTGAAGGCCGCCGTCACAACCCGGCCGCCTGGAGAACCTCGAGAACCTCCGAGAACCCCGAGAACCCCGAGAACCCCGAGAACCCCGAGAACCTCCGAGAACCTCCGAGAACCTCGAGCTTCGTGATCTCGATCGGGCCTAGCCGGGCGTATCCACGATGGCGATCGCGAACCCGTCGTGACCCTTCACGCCAACGGTCTGGATCGCCGTCGCGCTCACCCGCGTGTCAGCTCCCAGGACCGCCAGGAATGCCCGCATCGCTTGCGCGTCCTCGTCTGCGCTCGGATCGACCACGCCGCCACTCCGGACCACGTTGTCGATGACGATGACCGTGCCCGGGCGCGAGAGCTTCAGCGCCCAGTGGAAGTAGTCCGTGGTGCTCGGCTTGTCGGCGTCGATGAAAACCAGATCGAACGGCGCACCGTCCGCCAGCGTGGGCAGCGTCTCGATGGCGCGACCCACGCGGATGTCGACCACGTCGGCGAGGCCGGCGCGTGCGACGCTGGCCCGCGCCACGTCCGCGTGCCTGGGATCGAACTCGAGCGTGACGAGGCGGCCCCCGGGGGGCAGCGCCCGCCCCAGCCAGATCGTGCTATATCCGCCGAGCGTCCCGATTTCCAGAATCCGGCGCGCGCCCTGGATGCGCGCCAGCAGGTGCAGGAACTTCCCTTGCGCCGCCGACACGCTGATCGGCGGCAGGCCTGCCGCGCGGCTCGCCTCCTGCGCCCCGTCGAGCGCGGAATCGGGCGGCACGAGCCGGCCGGTGATGTAGTCGTCCACGAGGGTCCACGATGCCTGCGTCAATGTCAGTCAGCTCCCTGAAGCCTGGCGGCATTCTAGGCGCACCTGCCGCTCCACGTCGAGGGCCGCGTCGGTCTCGAAGCGGTCCGCCCCGCCGGCGCGTCCGATGGCCATGTACAGCCGCCGGACCGCCTTGTCATCGCGCACCTCGTCCCGATCGGCGATCTCCACGGCGTGCTGCAGTTCGTGCGCGAGGAGCGCCGGCCACTCGTTGCCGGCGATCGAGGTGTGAATGCCGATTCGGAGGAAGCGCACGCCGGGGGAGGCGGACACGAGCTTGGTCCGTGCACGCGGCACCTGCGGCGAGGGGGTCACCTCCACGTAGACGATCACGTCGCTGCAGGCAAGGCGCGCGAGGAGGTCGCGGATCGTCGGCGACATCGCCACCGCTTCGTCGACGAGCACCTGGACCTGCGCGGTGGCCGCGCGCACGCGGGACCCCGTCGGCGGCGGACCGGCGGCGGAGAGGGCCACGACGAACGCGAGGGCGGCGGACCAGGTGACCAACAGGGGATCCCCGCCGCACTTGTAGCCCTCGTGCCGCGCGCCGTCCCCTCGAATGTGATCGCCCGGCGTGTCGCGACATCGGACATGGGACGGATCGCCGCCCGGTGTGTCCGCCTCGCCCCAGGCGGGGACCGGGCTGTCCCGCAAAACTGGCGCGTGGGGACGAACCACCCCCCATCCTGCCGGCATGACATGCACACGCTACCGGATGCTCGCCCTCGCCGTGGTGCTCGCCGCGGCCGCCCCCCTCGCGGCGCAAACGCCGTGGAAGGCCAAAAACCTGAAGTATTTTTCCGCGGACATCGGGGGCGACGCGCTGATCCAGCGGATGCGGGGTTTCTCGTTCGCGCTCGACGTGCGCTGCCAGCATTGCCATGCCGGCGGCGACGGCGTCTCACATGAGCCTTTGTGCTCTTCGTGATCTTGGTGATCTTGG
>JANOJK010000563.1:0-4721 GCA_031408165.1 Acidobacteriota bacterium
GAATCGTGAGCACCGGCATCCATGCGTCGCCGACGACCAGCCGCGGGCAGCTCCTCCGGCCCTATCCGCAGTTCACCGATGTCATTCCGCTCCAGAACACCGGCTCGACCTCCCTCTACCAGGCGCTCCAGGTGAGCGTGAACCGGCGGATGAGCGGCGGTCTGCTGCTGGCCGGATCCTACGTCTGGTCCAAGGCTGAGGAAGAAGGGGAGACGCACCAGAACAGCTACGATATCGCCGCGAGCCGTTCCGTCGCGTCGTACGACATTCCGCATCGCCTCGTCGTCAGCGCCCTCTACGAAGTGCCGTTCGGCCGCAACCGCAGGTTCGGCACGAGCGCGCCGGCGTGGCTCGATGGGGCGCTCGGAGGCTGGCAGGTCAACGGCATCGTGACCGTACAGAGCGGCACGCCGCTCACGATTTCCGCCAGCAACACCGCCGGCCTCTTCAATCCCGTGACGCGCGCCAACTGGAACGGGCAGGACCCGGGGCTCGACGGCGCGTCCGAAGACCGGCTCCAGAAGTGGTTCGACACGACGGCCTTCAGCCAGCCGGCCGCGTTCACGTTCGGTAACGCCGGCGCGACATTCCCACTGCTGCGCACCGACAGCGTCCGCAACCTCGACCTGTCGGTCTTCAAGAGCTTCACGCTGGCGGGCAGGATGAAACTGCAGGCGCGGATCGAGGCGTTCAACGCGCTGAACCGGGTGCAGTTCGGCTCGCCGAATACCAGCGTCATCTCCAGCTCGTTCGGCGTCGTCAACTCGCAGGCGAACACGCCGCGCCAGTTGCAGTTCGGCGTCAAGGTGCTCTGGTAACGCGCCGGTAGGCGGCTTCGTACTCCGGGACGATACGGTCCGCGCAGTAGTTCGTGCGGACCAGGCGGGCGGCCTTCGCCGCGACCGAGGCGTGGAGATCCGGATCGGTCAGCAGCGCCACACCGCGCTCGGCCATCCCCTCCACGTCGTCGGGATGCCGGACGAAGCCGGTCACGCCGTCTTCGATGATCTCCGGGAGCCCGCCAACCCTGGACGCCACGACCGGCACGCCGCACGCCATGGCCTCGAGGGCAGCAAGGCCGAAGCTCTCCTGGATCGACGGCAGCAGGAACAGGTCCGAGACCGACAGCAGCGCGACCGGGTCCTCGTGCTCGCCGAGCAGGACGACGTCGTCGTCGAGTCGGTAATCCGATACCCGGCGCTGGAGCTCCGGGCGATCGGGGCCATTCCCCACCACCAGAAACCGGGCGCGAACCCGGCGCCGGATGAGCCGGAACACGTCGAGGGCCACGCCCACGCGCTTCACCGGCCGCAGGTTCGAGAGATGGATCACGAGGGCGTCGTAACGCCCGGGCGGGCAGAGTGTCGCGCGGAGCACCGGGTCCGTTCTCCGCCCGTGCTCATCGCAGTCGAGGAAATTGGGTATCACGTCGATGTCGCGCGTCACGCCAAGCGACGAGATGGTGTCGTCACGCAGGCTCCGCGAGACGGTGGTCACGGCGTCCGACTGCTCGATGGAGAACGCCACCACCCGGCGATAGGACGGGTCGCTGCCGACGAGCGTGATGTCGGTGCCGTGCAGCGTGGTCACGGTCCGCGGCGCGGCGCCGGGCGAGGCGTGGAGCATCTGGCGCGCGAGATACGCCGCGGTCGCGTGCGGCACCGCGTAGTGGGCGTGGACGATGTCCAGGCGTTCCTTCTCCGCGACCCGGGCGATGGTGTTGGTCAGCGCGAGCAGGTATTGCGGCTCGCGGAACAGGGGGTACGGCGGCACCTGCACCTTCTCGAAGAACAGCCCGGGGACCCCGTCGCGCCACCTGAAAGGGTGCTCGCTGCTGATCACGTGGATCCGGTGTCCCCGCTTCGCCAGCGCTCGGGCAAGCTCCGTAGCGACGACGCCGCTGCCTCCCACCGACGCGTAGCAGACCATGCCGATGTTCATGACAGGTGCTTCAGGAGCCCGGATCGCAGGATCGGCTCGCGGACGACGATCCCCTCGGCGTACTCGACGCCGGCCAGCGCGCCGAACTGTGCGTCGCGGCTCTCGATCAGCCGCCGGAAGGTGGGCGCCGTGAGACGCGTCGGCGCCGCACCGCCGCCGGCCGGCTGGAACTGGCTGCGATGGCAGTCGAGCGCCTCGCGCTTCCGCGCGTAGTGCGCCGACACGTCCACGACGAACGACGGGGTGACGCTGTCGTTGATGAAGTAGTAGCAGATCCACTCGGGCGACCACGGGTCGGCCTCGGTGACGAACCGGGGCAGCCGGCTCTTGAACGCGGCGAGACGCAGCACGTGGCTCGCCGCGACGTGATCCGGATGCCGATCGTCCCAGTACGGCATCGCGATCGTGCGTGGACGATGACGCCGGATCAGATCGACGGCGGAGCGGATCGTTGCCGGCGTCGCGGCGATGTCCCCGTCGGGCCAGCGGAGATTCTCGCGCCAGGCCGCCCCGAGGACGCGGGCCGCCGCGGCCGCCTCGTCGCGCCGCCCCGCAACGGTGCCGTTGGTCGACATCTCACCTTCGGTGAGGTCGCACAGGCCGACGACCTGCCCCTCGGCGGTGTGCCGGGCCACCGTGCCGCCAAGACCGATCTCGATGTCGTCTGGATGCGGGCCGAATACGAGCAGATCGATCGCCATGGTCCTCTACTCTACCCGCGCCCGCGGGTCCGATGCCGGGCTCTTCGCGACCCTGGCGGTCGTCAGGCGCCGGGCCGGTGCAAAAAGGCTCTTGCCCGGCGCGGTGGAAAAGGGGCACCATGCGCCCTTTGGAGGTTACTGATGGCGAGTCTGCCCATACTGGCCGGGCTTCTCTTGTCCCTCGCGGCAACACCGCCCGTCGCCGCGCAATCGCAGATCACGACGGCGGTCATCGACGCCACGGTCGTGGACGCCAGCGGCGCGGTGCTGCCCGGCGTCGCGGTCGCCGTCCGCAACACGGAGACGAATCTGACGCGCGCCCTGACGACCGATCGTGAAGGCCGGTTCGTCGCCCTCCAGCTCCCGCCGGGCCGCTACACCGTGACCATGAGGCTCGCCGGATTCGCTACCCTCGTGATGGAGGACGTCCAGGCCACGGTCGGGGAAGCCGTCCGCCTCATGCCCGTGATGAAGCTGTCGAACCTCGCCGAGACGGTGACCGTCAGCACGCAGGCGTCGGCGATCGAACGCACCCGCACCGCCGCATCGACTACGCTCGACCAGGCCACTATCGCCACCACGCCGATCCTCGGGCGGAAGTTCGAGGATCTCCTCACGCTCACGCCCGGCGTGAGCGTCGTACAGGGTCCTGACGGAGACGAAATCACGTTTTCCGGCCAGCGCGGGGTGTTCAACAACATCAGCCTGGACGGCGGCGACTACAACAACGGATTCTTCGGCGAGCAGGCCGGCGGCCAGCGCGCCGCCATCGACATCACGCTCGAGGCGGTGAAGGAGTTCCAGGTGATTGCCACCGGCGCCAGCGCCGAGTTCGGCCGCACCGCCGGGGGCGTCGTCAATGTCATCACCAAGTCGGGAACCAACCAGGTGGCGGGCAGCCTGTTCCACTATCAGCGCGTCGAGGGCCTGACGTCCAAGGCCTCGGACGGTCAGCCGCTGAAGGACTTCCGCCGCGAGCAGTTTGGAGGCACTGTCGGCGGACCGCTGGTCCAGGACAAGGCGTTTTATTTTCTCGCGCTGGAAGGTGTGCGCGAGAACCTGGTTCGACCCAACCTGTCGGTACCGATCGGCGCCTCGTGCCCGGTCGGCGCGCCGACCCTCGCGGTGAACGAGGCGCTCATCGACGGCAGCGCCGACTGCCAGCGTCTCGCCCTCCTGGGATTCTTCCGCGCGTCGCGCGGGCAGGAGGAGGGGCTGCCGGTGAGCCACGCAATCAACAACAACGCGACACTGGTGAAGCTGGACTGGAGCCTGTCGCCCGCCCATAACCTGTCGGGATCGTACAATTTCGACTATTCGAAGAACACCAACCAGACCTTCGACGTCGCGACCTACGGCAACTCGGCGAACGGCGTCGAGGGTCCGTCCAACGTCAACGTGCTGAACCTGAATTTCCTCAGCACGGTGACCGCGAACCGACTGAACGAGTTTCACCTCACGTACTCGCGCGAGGATCGGCCGCGGTCCGCCGTATCCTCGTCCGTGCCGGCCGACACGGCGATGGGGTTCTCGACGACGTTCCGGTTCGGCAACCCGTTTTTCATCGCCCCGAACGTCGATGAGACGGCAAAGCGGTTCCAGCTGAAGAACAACTTTTCCGTCGTGACCGGCAGGCACACGATCAAGGCGGGCGGCGAGTGGCTGCACACCCGTAACGTCCAGGTCTTCCGCGGTTTCTTCAAGGGCAAGTACATCTTCGACAGCGTGACCGGTTTCCTGCGCTACGCCTCGGCACCTGCGGCCGGAGGGTTCGGGCCCTTTGCGGTGGGATGCTCGAACGGATCCTACGTGACCGCGCCGGCGTCCTGTCCTGCGGGGTCGGTGGCCTCCGGGGGCCCGCTCCTGTTCTACCTGCAGAGCAGCAGCCCGGACGGCGTCGCGCGCGACAGTGCCGGGGCCTCCGACATCAACAACGAAGAGTTCTCGCTCTTCATCCAGGACAAGTGGCTGGCGGGCCACGGACTGACCGTCGACTACGGCCTGAGGTGGGACGCCCAGCTCATGCCCGCGACGGTCGACCCGAAGACCACCGCCTACGCGCATCTCCTGTCCGATCCC
>JANOJK010000565.1:0-1530 GCA_031408165.1 Acidobacteriota bacterium
ACGCGGATGCGGTTTCCGGCCGGCTGGCCAGCCATCCCGCCCGGGGCCGCAAAGGAGCCGAGCAGCGCGAGCGCGGCGAGGGCGACATGTCGTGCAAGCATGCGGCCTAGTCTAATATGACCCGCGAGGGTGACTGCAGCAGTCCCAGGCCTCTGCTGCGATCCACGATCGATCACCGTGAGCGGGACGTGCGCGCACCAGACGGCGCCGGGCGTGCTCGTGCCGCACGATCGGCGGGACACCTGTTCTCCATCGGCAAAGTAGCTGAAGGACTTCGTAATGAACTATGGTAGCGGCGTGAAACGGCTCCTCTCGACGATCCTCGCCGCGGCACTCCTTCACCCGGGGGGCATTGCCGGCTCGGCCGGCCAACCGGCGCCCCGCCTCCAGCCGCGACCGCTCACCGTGCTGCTGATCGGCGACGATGGCGAACCGCATTCGTCTGCCGGACTCCATGCGATGCTCGCGCCGGTGCTCGCACGGCGCGGCATCCAGCTCACCCGCGCGCTGGCGCCCGACCCGGTGCTGGATCCGCGAAGGCTCGCTCACTACGACGCCGTGATGCTTTTCGGCGACCACGCATCCCCCGGTCCCGAGCAGGAGGCCGCGCTGGCCGCCTTCGTCGAGGGGGGCAAGGGCCTCGTCGCGATGCATGCGGCCTCGTCGATGTTCGCGGCGTCCGAACGATTCGGGGCGCTCGTCGGCGGACGTATGCAGGCATCCGGCGGCGGCGAGTTCCGCGGCGAGATCGTCTCCCGCGACCATCCCGCCACGAAGGATCTGCGGCCCTTCGAAACGTGGGAAGAAACCTTCGCGCCCGCGCAGCAGGCGCCTGGCGACCGGACGGTGCTCATGGAGCGCACCGATGGGGAGCGGCGCGTTCCGCTCACCTGGGTTCGCTCGCAGGGCACGGGGCGTATCTTCTACACGGTGTACGGTCACGATCGGAGAACGTGGGGCAACCGCGGGTTCCACCAGTTGGTCGAACAAGCCGTGCGGTGGGTGGTGGACGAGCCGGCGCGCCAGGCCTGGAGCGCGCTGAAGATGCCGGCGCTGAGGTGGGTCGAGGGTTTCAACGTGCCGAACTACGAGCAGCGCGATCCCGCGCCGGCCTACCAGCTTCCGCTCACGCCGCGCGAGACGATGCAGTACATCCAGGCGCCGGCGGAGTTGCGCGTCGAGCTGTTCGCCAGCGAGCCCGATATCGTCAAGCCGATGTCGTTCTCGTTCGACGAGCGCGGCCGGCTGTGGGTGATCGAGTCGGTGGACTATCCGAACCGGGTGCTGAACGGCGGGCCTGGCAACGACCGGATCAAGATCCTCGAGGACACCAACGGCGACGGCCGCGCGGACAAGGTGACGGTCTTCGCCGAGCATCTCAATATTCCAACGAGCCTTGCGTTCGCCAACGGCGGCGTGATCGTGACGCAGACGCCGGAGATCTTCTTTCTCAAGGACACCGACGGCGACGGCAAGGCGGATCTGCGCCAGGTGCTCAGCACGGGGTGGGGCTCGCGCGATACGCACGCA
>JANOJK010000566.1:0-24358 GCA_031408165.1 Acidobacteriota bacterium
CGGGTCCATGCGCTCCACGATGGCGGCGAGCGATTTCTGGGCGTTCCATCCGCTCGCGCTGTTCGAGCTCGTCGCGCCGCATTTTTTCGGCGACTACTTCCATTCGAACCTGACGGAAGTGAGGTGGATGCCGGCGCTCAATAGCGGCCGCGATCCGTTCTATTACACGATGTACGTCGGCGTGCCCATCGTGATGCTGGCCGGCGTCGCGATGATCTCGGGACGGCCGCGCACGCGGTTCTGGGCCATCGTGATTCTCGCCTGTGCGATTGCCTCGCTGGGGGCGTATACGCCAATCTACCCGGCGCTGCAGGCGCTCGTGCCGCCGCTGCGGACGTTCCGCTTCCCGGTCAAGTACCTGTCGCTTGCGGCGTTCGGGCTGGCCACGCTCGCGTCCCTCGCCCTGCAGGCGCTGCTCGACGGCGAGGTTCCCCGGCGCGCGGTGCGTGTCGTGCTGATCGGTGCGGGGGCCGCGGCGCTGGTCACCTACGTGACGATCGCCTGGGTGCTGCTCGCGCCGCACCTGCCGGTCCGTCTGTTCTTTCACCTGGCCGAGTGGGCGAACATGCCGTCACCTGCCCAGGGGGCCGAGTACCTGCTGATCCGCGCCCGTCCGCTCCTGACCGCGCTCCTGCTGAAGCTGACCGCCGGCACGTTCCTGCTCGCGATCGCGGCATCGGCGCGGCGCGAGCGGCGTCTCGCCCTCGCGGTGCTCGCCCTCGCGGGCGTGGTCGACCTGCTCGCGTCGAACAGCAGCGTCAACCCGACGCTCGAGGCCTCGATCATGGGAGAGCCGGCGTGGCTCCGACACGTGCCGCGCGACCTGCACGAGCGCGTCTATGTTGGCGGACGCCTCGAGGGCTACGTCAACGTGCTGGACGTCGATGCGCCGAAGTACGCGTCGTTCCGGGACGACCAGTTCTCGGCGATGGAGCAGCGCCACCTGGTCGTGGTGCAGCTGCTCTTCCACCCCTCCGGGGCGCGCGTGCGCGAGTCGCTGTCATACGATCTGCCGCTCCTGTGGCCGCTCGACTTTGCGCGCGCGGTCGGGCGGTTCAAGTATGCGCCGCGGGAGGATCGCCTCCGATACCTGACGCGTGTGGGGACCCGGTTTGCGATACTGCCGACCCCCCCGGCCCCCGGGGCCACGCCGCTCGCGCGGCTCGAGGGAACGGACCAGTTGCAGCTCTACGACTTCAATCCGCAGGCCCGACGCGCGTACATCGCGCCCGCGGCCCTGATGGGAGCCGACGTCGCGTGGCAGCTCGAAGGCATGTTCCAGCCGCGGTTCAATCCGGCGAGCGGCGTGCTCGTGAGCGAGCCGCCGCCGCCGCCCGCCGGGATTTCGGGGATGCCCGTGCCGGCGGCGGCAGCGTTCCTCGAGGACGGCCTGAATCGTGTCGTGATCCGCGCCGGGCTGCCCGCCGATGGCTACCTGGCGCTGCTGGATACGTACACGCCGGACTGGACCGTCGACGTGGATGGCGCGCCGGCGCCGCTCATGCGGGCGAACGCCCTGTTCCGTGCGGTGCACCTCACGCCGGGCACGCACGTTGTGACCTTCACCTATCGTCCGTCGAAGCTCTATCTCGGCGCGCTCGTCACCGCCTTGACCGCCGCCGCCCTGGCCCTGTGGTGCGCGTGGGGCCTGCGACGTGCCCGGCCGGCGCAGGATGGATAGCGGCCCGGTGTCCCCGCGCCGCTGGCTTGTTCTCGTCGCTCTGCTGTCCTGCCTCCCGGTTCTCGGCGTCTTCACCACGCACCGGATCTTTTTCATCCGCGACCTCTCGTTCTTCTTCTGGTCGCGTCACCTGTGGCTCCGGCAGACCCTCTTCGGCGGCGAGGCGCCGTGGTGGGATCCCTACGTCGCCGGCGGCCAGTCGGCGATTGCCGACGCGCTCAACCAGCTCCTGATGCCGGTGACCCTGGCGGTACGGCTGCTGCCCTCCGACGTGGTGTCGTTCAATCTCTGGGTCGCGCTGCCGCTGCCGCTCTCGGCCCTCGGGATGTTCCTGTTCCTGCGGCGCCGGGTGCCTGACGCGCCCGCCGCGCTCGGGGCCTGCGCCTTCGCGCTCTCGGGTCCCGTGGTGTCGATGCTCAACACGACGAACCTGTCGTGGTCGGTCGCGTTGATGCCGTGGGTCCTCTGGGCGGTGAGCCGTCTCGAGGGTCGAGCGTCGAGCGTCGAGGGTCGGGGTTCGTTCCCCTTCCGGTTCCCAGTCCTCGGTCCTCGGTTCGCGACACTCGCCATACTGTTCGCGCTGCAGGCGCTCTGCGGAGAGCCCGTCACGTGGGCATCGACGGGCCTCGTCGCCCTTGCGTATGCGTTCTGCCGCCCGAACGCGGTAGCCACGGAGTCTCTAACGAAGCTCCGCCCCAAACCGCCGAGTGACGGGACGGGCGGGCGGGTCGGCGGATCTTCGTTAGTAGTAGCGTCCGCCGTCCGCCTTCGCGGCACGCGTCGGCGGACTGTCGCAGCCCTGGCGGAGGCGGTCAGGCGGACCGCAACAGTGCTCGCGGCGCTCGTCGTCGGCGCGCTGCTCGCGGCGGCGCAGCTCGTGCCGACCGCGATCGCCGGCGTGCGGGCGCAGCGCAGCGCCCTCGCGACGCCGGACTTCTGGTCGCTGCACCCGTTCTCGTTGTGGGAGATCGTCGTGCCACGGCTGTTCGGCGACTACTACGCCGCGTTGCCGGCCGACCTGCCGTGGATGGGGGCACTCAACTTCGGGCGCGACCCGCTTTTCTACTCGCTGTACGTCGGTCCGCTCGTACTGCTCCTGGCGCTCATGGGTGTCGGCACGCGATGCCGCCGGAACGCCTTCTGGGCGGCCATCGCTCTGGTGTTCCTTGCCGCGGCCCTGGGCGGCTACTCGCCGCTCTACCCGCTTGCGCGACGGCTCTTTCCGCCGCTGCTGTATTTCCGGTTTCCGGTGAAGTACATCGTCATCACCCTCTTCGCCGTCGCGGTGCTCGTCGCCGAGGGGTTTGCGGCGGTCCTCCGGCGTCAGCAAGAACGTGCGCAGGACACGGCGGGGGCGCGAGGCGGAAGCGAAGGCCCCGGCGCACTCTCGTGGCTTCCCCTTCTGGGCGGCAGTCTGGCGCTCATCGGCCTGGTCGCGTGGCTGGCGGGGCTGCTGATGCCCGACGCCGTGACCCGGGTGGCGCATGCCGTCGCGGTGAGCGCGCACCTGAGGGACCCCGCGGCGGGCGCGGCGTTTCTCGCGCGTACCGCTCCGCCGCTGCTCGCCCGCACCCTCGCGCTGCTTCTCGCCGGCTGCCTGCTCGCGACGGCGAGTCGCCGCAGACGGCTCGCGGCGGTCGCGCTCTTCGGCGCCACGTGCGCGGATCTGCTCGCCGCCACTGCCGGGCTGAACCTCACGACCGATATCGGGAAGGTCGCGCCTCCTGCGTGGTACACGGCGTCCGCCGGTCCCCAGCGGCTCTACATCGGCGGCCGCGTCCGGGGGTTCATGAACGTGAACGACCCCGACGGCGCGCCGGCGTGGCAGATTCCATCGGAGCGCACGGCCGCCGAGGGGCGCATGGCGCTGAATGCGGAGCTGCCGATGGCGCCCTCGGGATGGCGGGTGCGCGAAGCGCTGTCATACGACCTGCCGCACTTGTGGCCCGCGGAGTACGAGGCGACCGTCGCGGCGTTCGAGCAGGCCGGGACGCCCGGGCGCGCCGCGTTCCTGCGGCGCAGCGGCGTGCGGCACTGCGTGCTGCCCGCGGCGGAATCGCGCCAGTGGCGCCTCGTCGCGGACGTGCCGGGCTGGAACATGCGCGTCTTCGAGTGCGATCCCGGGGCGTCGCGCGTGTTCATCGCGTCCTCCGTCGACATCTCCCGGGACCCGTCGGATCCGGCCTGGGAGCGGGAGGCGCTGTTCGACCCCGCGATCGGCGACCAGACCGCGCGGCTCCCGGCGATGCCTGCCGTGTCAGGCCGCGCGGGGCCCAACGAACCCCCCTTCGCGCGCATAGTCCAGGACGAGGCCATGCGCGTGGTGATCGAGGCGTCGGCCCGGGAAGGGGACGTCCTGGTGCTGCGCGACTCGTACGATCCCTCGTGGACGGCGGACGTCGACGGCGTCCCGGCGGCGATCGAGCGGGCGAACGGACGGTATCGCGCCGTCGCGCTACCCGCCGGGCGGCACGTGATACGGTTCTCCTACCGGCCGCGCGAGCTCGCGATCGGTCTAACCATTTCAGGTATGGGACTGCTGGCGCTGATCGGGTTCTCACGGTTCTTGCAGTTCAAGCACCTGGAGAACCCGGAGAACTCCGACAACCCTGAGAACCCTGAGAAGGGATTCACGCTGATCGAGTTGATGCTCGTGCTCGCGATCGTCGCCGTGCTCCTGGCCATCGCCTTCAACCAATTCCGGGGCATGCAGGCAAGGGGGAACGACGCGTCGGCGCTGGCGTCTCTGCGCTCCATCGCCGCGGCGCAGTGGCAGTTCGCGATGACCTGCGGCAACATGAGATACGCGAGCACCCTGCCGGCGCTGGCCAGGCCGGTGCCTTCCACGGGAGAGGGCTTCCTGAGCCCGGATCTCACCGGTGCGGAGACGTTCGAGAAATCCGGCTACACGTTTCAGATGGCGGCCACGCCGCTCGAGTCCGGCGCGCCGGCGTGCAACGGGACCGTCCCGGCCGATGGCTACGCCGCGACCGCCGACCCGGTCCGGCCGGGCGTCACCGGCGTCTATTTCTACGGCGTCAACGCGGACCGGGTCATCTACCTGGACGACCAGCAGACCTACACCGGGAATCTGCCCGAAAGCGGGGCCGCCGGCCACGGCGGGGAGGTCAAATAGGCTTTAGGCTTTAGGCTTTAGGCCTTAGAATTGACGCAACCCATGTCTGCACTGGCTCGCAAGCTCTTGATCGCGTTCGCGCTCGGGGGCCTCATCGCCTCGGGCGCCGCCACGTACGTCCACTACAATCTCGTCAGAAACCCGGATTATTCGAGCTTCTGCGACATCAATGCGACGATATCGTGCAAGGCCGCGTATCTGAGCCGCTACGGGTCGATCGCGGGCGTCCCGGTTGCCGTGGGCGGCATCCTGTTCTTCACGTGGGTGCTACTCCTCGTGTGGGGGGCGCGCGGCAAGAGCCGGATCCACGACAGTGCGCCGGCCTACATCTTCGCGGGATCCACAATCGCGCTCGCGGCGGTTCTTTACCTCGCGTACGCGTCGTTCTTCGTCTTGAAAGAGGTCTGCCCGCTGTGCGTCGCGACGTACATCGCGGTCGTCGGCGTGTTCGTCATTTCGGGAGGAGCCAGCTCGGTGCCCATGTCGAAACTGCCCATGCGTGCGCTGCGCGACATCCGCGTGCTGGTGGCCACGCCGGCCGCCCTCGTGCTTGCGCTCCTGTTTGTCGGGGGGGCCGCCTGGGGGACGAGCGCGTTCCCGCGGGAGGAAGTCCGCCCCGTCGCGGTGCAGACGCCGGCGCTGACGGCCAACGAGGCGACCGAGTTCGAGCGCTGGTGGGACGTGCAGCCCAGGGCCGCCAGCTTCCCGGTCGCCAACGACGGCGCGAAGGTCCTCATCGTCGAGTTCGCCGACTTCCAATGCCCGCAGTGCCGCGTGCAGTACTTCGCCGTGAAGCCGGTCCTCGAAAAGTACGCGCAGCGCCCGGGCGACGTGAAGGTCGTGCTGAAGCAGTATCCGCTCAATTCGGACTGCAACCCGAACCTGACGGTGCGGATGCACGTGGCGTCCTGCGACGCCGCGGCCGCGGTCGTGATGGCGCGGGCGAAAGGGACGTTCGACAAGCTCCTGGACTGGCTCTTCCTGCACCAGCAGGAGCTCAGCCCGGCGACCGTGCGGAGCGCCGCGGCCGACATCGGCAAGATTGCCGATTTCAGCGCGGAGTATCCCAAGGCGATCCAGGAGGTCAAGGCGGACGTGGCGCTCGGGAAATTGCTCGGCGTGACGTCCACGCCGACGTTCTTCATCAACGGCAAGCGCATCCCCGGAGGCGGCCTGCCGCCGCAGTACTTCGAGGCGGCCATCGAGCTGGAGCTGAAGAAGGCCAAATAGGGCTCATGGCCCATCGCTCATGGGTTATGGCAGATGGCTTATGGTACGCAGGTGCGCCGTGCCGTCCATGAGCCGTGAGCCATAGTCATGATGCCGGCGATCCGCACGCGTGACCTCAGCAAGGACTACCACGTCGGGTTCTGGCGCCCGCGTCCATACCGGGCGCTCGATCGTCTATCGATCGAGGTCGCGGCCGGGGAGGTGTTCGGCTTCCTCGGCCCTAATGGCGCCGGCAAGACGACCACCCTGAAGCTGCTGATGCAGCTGGTCTTCCCGACGAGCGGGGAAGCGGAAATCCTCGGCCGCCCGGCCGGCGACGTGTCCATCAGGCGGCGCATCGGCTACCTGCCCGAGAATCCCTACTTCTACGATCACCTGACCGCCGAGGAGTTGCTCGACTACTACGGGCAACTGTTCGGCATGACGGCTGCGCACCGCCGGCAGCGCATTCCCGCGACGCTCGATCGGCTCGGCATCGGGGCCGAGCGGCGGCTGGCGCTACGGAAGTTCTCGAAGGGCATGCTGCAGCGCGTCGGGCTCGCGCAGGCGCTGCTCAACGATCCGGAAGTCCTGTTCCTCGACGAGCCGATGTCGGGGCTGGACCCGATCGGCCGGCGGGACGTCCGAGCCCTGATGCTCGAGCTGCGCGACCAGGGACGCACGATTTTCTTCAGCTCGCACATTCTGTCGGACGCGGAAGCGCTCTGCAGCCAGGTGGCGATCGTGGCGAAAGGACGGCTCGCCGCCTCCGGGCGCCTCACCGATCTGCAGGAGTTCGCCATTCAGGGCTGGGAGCTCGTGTGGGCCGGGGTGCCGTCCGCGGCGCTCGACCGCGTGCGTCCGCTCGCGCGGCGCGTGCTGACGATTGCCGGGGATCGCTATGTGATCGACCTGCCGCCCGACGGACGGCCCGACGAGATGGTCCGCGAGCTCGCAGCGGCCGGCGCCACCCTGATCTCGGTGAATCCCCTGCGCGAGACGCTCGAGGACGTCTTCGTGCGCCGCGTCGCCGAAATCGGGGAGGGCGCGCGTCCCGAACGCGCGTCAGCGAGTGAGCACGCCCGCGGAGCGGGGATCGAAGGGCCCCCCGCGAGCGAGCGTGAAGGGGGGTCCGGCGGGGCGAAGCCCCCCGGAACACGATGAACGCCGTCCGCTCGGTGGCCGTCGCGGTGTTCCGGGAGTCGGTCCGCGACCGCGTCTTCTACAATCTCGTCCTCTTCGCCGTGCTGCTGGTGGGGGCCTCGATCCTGATCGGCCAGCTGACGGCAGGCCAGGACGTGAAGATCATCAAGGACCTGGGGCTCGCGGCGACGTCCCTGTTCGGCGTGTTCATCGCGATCTTCGTCGGCATCAGCCTCGTGTCGAAGGAAGTCGATCGCCGCAGCGTGTACCCGCTTTTCGCGAAGCCGATCCGGCGCGCCGAGTTCGTCGTCGGCAAGTACGCCGGGCTGCTGCTGACGCTGCTCGCGAACATGGCGGTGATGACGGCGGCGATTTACGCGGTCCTCTTCTTCCTGTCGCGCGGCGTGGCGCCGCCGATCCAGGCCGCGTGGGACGCCCCCGCCATGGATCCCGCGCTGCTGAAGGCGATGGCCCTCATCTATCTCCATCTCGCGGTCGTCACGGCGGTCGCGGTGTTCTTTTCGACCTATTCGAGCCCGATCCTATCCGCCGTGTTCACGATCGGCGTGTACGTCGCCGGCCAGTTCAGTGCCGACCTGAACCGCTTCGACCTGGTGGTCGACTCGCCCGGGGCCATCGCCGTCGCGAAAGCGTGCTATTACGTCCTGCCGGACTTCGCGAAGTTCGACGTGAAGCTCGCCGTGGTCCACGGCATACCGGTCAGCGGCGCCTACATGGCGTCGACGGCGGCGTACGCGGCGATGTACGTGGCGGCGCTGTTGTTCGGCGCGGTGATGATCTTCGCCAGGAGAGACTTCAAGTGACCCGCGCGGCGGCGGGCGGGGCCGCGGCCCTGTGCCTCGCCGGCGCGGTCGCCCTGCACGCGGCGCAGGATCGCTGGCCGGCGCCACGCATCGACCAGCCCGGGTTGCTGTACCTGCGCTCCGCGGCGGTCGCCAAGCGGGTTGTCCTCGACTACGATGGCATCGCCGCGGACATCTACTGGATCCGGGCGCTGCAGCATTTCGGCGAGGAGCGTCTCTCGCCGCCGGACCACGTCCGCACCTATGCCCTCCTCTATCCGCTCCTCGATCTGACGACGACCCTCGACCCGAACTTCAGCATCGCTTATCGGTTCGGGGCGATTTACCTCGGCGAGGCGTATCCAGGCGGCCCGGGCCGGCCCGACCTGGCCGTCGCCCTGCTGCAGAAGGGGCTCGCGGCCCAGCCCGCGAAGTGGCAGTACATGATGGACCTGGGATTCATCCACTACTGGCACCAGCGTGATTACAAGTCGGCGGCCGACGCCTTCCAGCGCGCGTCCGAGATGCCTGCCGCCCCCGCGTGGCTGAGGCCCCTCGCCGCGGTGACGCTGGCCGAAGGCGGCCACCGCGACGCGTCGCGCGCCCTCTGGCGGCAGCTCGCGCAGTCGGAGGAGCCGTGGCTGCGCGACTCGGCAACGCTGCGGCTGGCGCAGCTCGACGCCATGGAGGCGATCGAATCGCTGCAGTCGCGTGTGGAGGCGTTCCGTGCGCGGGTGCGTCCCGTGCAGCCCATGACCTGGGATCGTCTGGTCGCGGCCGGGCTTCTTCCGGGAATCCCGCTGGATTCCTCCGCCACCCCCTTCACGCTGGATCCGGCCACCGGTCACATCACCGTGGCGCGCGAGTCGAAGCTGTTTCCCCTTCCGGGACAAATCCAGGCGCCACGCTGATGCTGTTCCCGCCGGGAGTCGCGGAGGTCACGCTGGCGCTGGGCGGCCTGTGCATCGGCAGCTTTCTGAACGTCTGTATTCATCGCCTGCCCATCGGCACGTCAGTCGTGTTTCCCCCGTCGCGGTGCCCGGCGTGCGCCCACGCGCTGGCGTGGTGGGACAACATCCCCGTCGCCAGCTACGTCGCGCTCCGCGGCCGCTGCCGCTACTGCCGTGTCCCGATCTCCGCGAGGTATCCGATCGTCGAAGCCCTGACGTGCGCGGTCTTCCTGCTGCACTGGCCGGTGTTCGGGGCGACGCCGCTGCTGCTCGTCGTTCGGCTCGCGTTCGCGTGCGCGCTCGTGGTCCTGTTCGCGATCGATCTCGAGCACCAGATCCTGCCCAACCGGATCACGCTGCCCGGGATCGTGGCCGGTCTGCTCTGCAGCCTGTTCCTGCCGCCCGGTCCCCTGATGTCGCTCGCGGGGATGGTGTTCGGCGGCGGCCTGCTCTGGGCAATTGCGGAAGGCTGGTACCGGCTGCGAAAGGTCGAGGCCATGGGCTTCGGCGACGTCAAGATGCTCGCGATGGTGGGGGCGTTTCTTGGCCTCGAGCTGGTCGTGCTGACGTTCGTCGTGGCGTCGATGATCGGCGGGGTGATCGGCGTCGTGCTGGTCGCCTCCCGGCGGGCCGATATGGCGACCAGGGTGCCGTTTGGCACGATGCTGGCCTTCGCGGCGCTCGTCGCCAGCCTGTACGGAGAGCGTCTCGTGGCGTGGTATCTCACGGCGTTGTAACCCACATGAACCGAACATCGTTCGTCCTCCTGCTGCTGACGGCCACCCTCGGGATCGTGGTCGCTGGTCTGGCGTTCGCCGTCCTCCGCCTGTTTTCGGCCGCGCGGCAGCTGTCCCGCGGCCGGGCCGAGGCGGGCGCCGAAACGGCGTTCGTCACCGCCGCGATGGAGGAGGCGGTCGGCCGTCTGAAGCTTCGGGAACAGGCCATGGCGGCGCGGGCGGAAGCGTCCGAGCGGCTGAGCGACGAAATCATCGCCAGCCTGACCTCGGGTCTTCTCGTCGTCGGCGACGACCGCCGCGTGAAATCGCTGAATCCCGCCGGGCGGCGCCTGCTCGGCATGTCCGAGGCTGACTGGTCCGGCGATGTCTCGCGCGTGCTGCTCCGGGCGCCGCCCCTCGCAGAGGTCATCGAGGAATGCCTCGCGACGGGGCAGCCGGTGCGCCGCCGGACCGTCCGCATCACCACGCGGCACGATCGAACCACGCACCTCGGCGTCACCGTCTCGCCGATCTTCACGGCGCCGGGCTCCTCCAAACGCGCGATTTGCCTGTTCAGCGACCTCACCGACGTGGTGGAGCTCGAGGAGCAGCTGCGTCTGAAAGACAGTCTCGCGCAGGTGGGGGAGCTGACCGCCGGGATCGCCCACGAGTTCCGCAACGGCCTCGCGACGATCCACGGGTACGCGCGTCTGCTGGATCTCGATCGCCTTCCGGCCGATTCGCGTCCTTACGTGATCGGCATCCGCGACGAGACCGACACGCTCGGGGCGGTGGTCCGGAACTTCCTGAATTTCGCCCGCCCCTCCGACATGGTCCTGACGAGGGTGGACACGCGCGGGATCTCCGAGCGGGCGGCGGAGGAGATCCGCGCCGATGCGGTGTCGCGCGGGGGAACGGTCGCCCTCCGCGGAACGTTCGTGCCGGTGCTCGGGGACGAGGTCCTGCTGCGGCAGGCGTTCAGCAACTTGTGCCGCAACGCGCTCGAAGCGTGCACCCAGTCGGGAGTCGTGCCGCAGATCACGATCGAGAGCGTCCCCGACCACGTGCAGCGGGTGGTCCGGATCACGGTGATCGACAACGGGCCGGGGGTGGATCCCGCCGTCGCGTCGCGGATTTTCATGCCCTTTGTCACCACGCGCGCCCGCGGCACCGGCCTCGGCCTCGCGCTGGTGCAGAAGATCATCGTCACGCACAACGGCCGGGTGACCGTCCAGTCCGGGTCCGGCGCGGACACCCGCTTCGTCGTGTCGCTGCCGCTGATTGCGGAGCCTCCCGTCCTGTAGCGTCCGCTGAGACGGACGATCCACCGCGCAGTTTTTGCGCGCGCCTCGCGATTTCCCCCGATCACTCGCTGCGCACATCGCGAGACAGTGGTGACCAGACTCGCGAATTCCTTCGTCTTTTCAGCGGTCCCCGGGTTGCAAAGGGCGAGGTGCGAGGTGCGACGTGCGAGGGGCGACGTGCCGAGGTCTGAAGTGCGAGGTGCGACGTGCGAGGCGACGTGCGAGGGCCGAGGGGCGACGTGCGAGGGCCGAGGGGGCGACGTGCGAGGTGCGAGGGGCGAGGTGCGACGTGCGAAGTGCGACGTGCGAGGTCTGAAGTGCGAGGTGCGACGTGCGAGGGCTAGGTCCGAGGTCCGAGGGGCGGGGGGCGAGGCTGAGGTGCGAGGTGCGAGGTGAGAAGTGTGAAGGCCGTCGGCGAACCGCGAACCCGGAACTGTTGACTGTGCACCGGCAACATTCATCCTCCGGCTTCACGCTCATTGAGGTGACCATCGCGACAAGCCTGCTCGTCGTCATCGCGCTCG
The DNA here is from genome assembly GCA_031408165.1 of Acidobacteriota bacterium. GTDB lineage: Bacteria > Acidobacteriota > Vicinamibacteria > Vicinamibacterales > 2-12-FULL-66-21 > JAICSD01. The sequence continues at coordinate 11,467 of JANOJK010000566.1, forward strand.
GGAGCGCGCAGCTGTTCGCCGTGGCGATCCGGCATAACGTCTCCGCCCGGCAGCAGCTCGTCATGTCGCTGGCGGCGGCGCGCAAGGCGGACGAGCTGTGCGCAGCCTCCGCCGCGGGGCCGCTGGCGCCGTCTCCACCGGGCGCGCTGGCACGCGGCGAAGAGGGGTTCGCCGACGTCATCGTGGCTGACGGCGTCGTCTGCGTGCGGCGGTGGATGGTGTCGCCGCTGCCCGGTTACGAGGGGCGAGCCAACGCGGTCGCGGTACGCGCAAGCATCGCCGGCGCGGGGGAGACGCAGATCGTCACGATCTGCGAGGCCGCGGCGCCATGATCCGGCGCAGTGGCGGCTTCAGCCTCGTCGAGCTGTTGATCGCCATGGCGGTGATGGTCACCTTCACCGGCACCCTGCTGTCGCTCATCCTGGCGGGGCAGTCGATCGCACGCATGCAGCCGGAAGCGGCCGACGTGCAGCAGCGCGCGCGCATCGCGCTGCAGACCCTCGGCGGCGAGCTCGCGCTCGCGGGTGCGGGCCTGGATCGGGGCCCGCTGGCCGGTCCGCTCTCGCAATTCTTTCCTCCGATCGGCCCGTCACACGATGGGGGGATCACCGTCTGGTACGTCACCGCACGCCGGGCGCAGACGACGATGGCGGCGCCGCTGGCGCCGGATGGGACAGAGGCCGTCATTCAGGACGCCGCCGCGTTCGTGCAGGCATCGACCGCCATCGTGTTCGACGGCCATGGCTGCCGCGACCTGCTGCGCGTCGACGCCGTGGCCGCCGTGTCGCTGCAGGTACGCGCGGGGCCGCGGTCCTGCAGCTACGAAGCGGGCGCCCCCGTCGCGCAGGGGGAGGTCCGGACCTATCGCGTCGATCCGGCGGCGCGGCAACTGCTGCGGCGCGACGAGGCGACCGGCATCAGCGTGCCGGTGCTCGACAACGTCACGGCCATGACTGTCGAGTACCTGGACGGCGCACGCCGGGTGCGGGTCACGCTGCGCCTGGCCGCCGGGATCGCCAATCCCCTGGTCCCCGATTTCGAGGTGACCTACGACGTGAGGCCCCCGAACCTGCAAGGGAGGTGAGATGGCGCTCGTGGCCGCGCTGTTCGCGACGGCACTGCTCATGGGGCTCGGCCTGTCGATCCTGCTGCTCGGCACGGCGGAGACCACCCTCGCGTCGCACGATCGTGACGCAAGGGCGCTCGCGTACGCGTCCCGGGCGGCGGCCGTGGTTGCCGCCACGGATCTCGGAGCGTTGCCTTCGTGGTCCGGCGTGGCGGCGCCCGGCGCCGCGGCAGAGGTCTCGGCTACGCCAGGGCGCTTCCTCGACGCCACGCTGGTGCCGCAGGCGCCGTGGGGTGGTACGCCCCTCGACTTGCGCGCGCTGACCGCCCGTTTGCAGACCGACAGCGACGCGGGCGCCTCTCCCGGTGGGCCGGCCTGGCGCCTCTTCGAGTACGGCGCGCTGTCGCGCCTGGTCCCCGAATCCGCGTCGCGGAACCCCTATTACGTGGTCGTCTGGGTGTCGGAGTCGAACGGCGTCGTGGTGATGCGGTCGGTGGCCTACGGCCCCGGGGGCGCACGGTCGATAACCGAGATCTCCGTCACCCGCGCGCCGGACGGTGCTCCCCCCGATCGGCTCCGCCTCCTGACGATCCGGCCAGGCGCCTGAACGTGTTAAACTATGGATACAGAAGGAGAAAGGTCCATTTCATGAAGCTGTCGAGCGGTCTCCTTGCGGGCGTGCTGCTGACCATCGCGATCCCTGCGTACTCCCAGAGCCTGGGCGAACTCGCGAAACGGGAACAGGCACGCCGGAAGGCGGCGCCGCCGGCGGCGAAGACCTATACCAACGAGGACTTGAAGAAGCTGCCGCCGATGCCCGCGACCGTCACGTCGCCGACTCAGCCGACGAAGGTGGAAGACGCGGCGAAGCCGGTGGACGCGAAGACCGGGGCCGCCGCGCCGGGCGAGCCGGCGAAGGACGAGAAATACTGGCGTGGGCGGATCACCGCGGCGCGCGAAGAGATCCGGAGGAACGAGATGTTCCGCGACGCGCTGCAGGCGCGCGTCAACGGGCTGTCGGCGGACTTCGCGGGGCGCGATGATCCCTCCCAGCGCGCGACGATCGCCGACGACCGCCAGAAGGCGCTCGCCGAGCTGTCGCGCGTCACGTCCGAGATCGACAAAAGCACCAAGCTGATCGTCGAAATCGAGGAAGAGGCGCGGCGCGCCGGCGTTCCTCCCGGCTGGCTCCGCTGAAGGCCCAGATTCTCATCGTCGAGGACAAGGACTCGCTGCGCACGATGCTCCGGCACACGTTGGAGCGGCAGGATCACGTCGTCCTCGAGGCCCGCGATCAGCCCGAGGCGGTGCGGATGCTGCAGACCATGCAGCCGGCCGTCGTGCTGTCCGACCTGCGGCTGCCCGAGGGCGACGGTTTCGGCGTGTTGCGCGCCTCCAAGGAAATCGACGCCGACATCCCCGTCATCGTCATGACCGCGTACGGCAGCATCGAGGACGCGGTCACCGCGATGAAGGAAGGGGCCATGGACTTCCTGGCCAAGCCCGTTGATCCCGACCACCTCCTGCTCCTCGTCAACCGCGCGCTCGAGCAGCGCCGCATCGTCACCGAAAATCTGCTGCTGAAAGAGGAGCTGGCGGTCCGCCGCGGCGCCCCCCAGCTCGTGGGCGAGGATCCCTCGCTGCGCAAGGTCTTTGCGTCGCTGCAACGCGCGGCGACGACGGATGCGACGGTGCTGCTCGAAGGGGAGAGCGGCACCGGCAAGGAACTGTTCGCGCGGTCGCTGCACGCCCTGAGCCCGCGCGCCGACGCGCCGTTTGTGGCGATCAACTGCGCGGCGATCCCCGAGAACCTCCTCGAAACCGAGTTGTTCGGGTACGAGAAGGGGGCCTTCACCGGCGCGGCCGGGCGCAAGCCCGGCAAGTTCGAGATGGCGCACCGCGGCACCCTCTTCCTCGACGAGATCGGCGATCTGCCGATGTCGCTGCAGGCGAAGATCCTCCGTGCCCTCGAGGAGAAGAAGTTCGAGCGGGTCGGCGGGACGGCGCTGCTCTCGGTGGACGTGCGGCTGGTGGCGGCGACCAACAAGGGACTGCGCGCGGCCGTCGCGGCGCGGCGGTTTCGCGAGGATCTGTACTTCCGCCTGTCGGTCTTTCCGATCACGATTCCGCCGCTGCGGGATCGCCGCGGCGACATTCCGGTCCTGGCGCGGCATTTTGTCGAGCGGTTCTGCCGCGACCTGAAGAAGAAGCCCTTCGTGCTGTCGCCCGCCGCGATGGAACAGCTTCTGGCCTATCGCTGGCCGGGGAACGTGCGCGAGCTGCAGAACTGCATCGAGCGCGCCGTCATCCTCGCGGACGGCGAGACGCTTCTCCCCCGGCACCTCAACCTCTCCTTCGCCGCGCCGCTGACCGACGAGAACGCCCCTTCCCCGTGGACCCACTTCGACCTGTCGGGCACGCTGGCCGACGTCAGCCGCCGCGCCGCGGGCGAGGCGGAGAAGGTGAAGATCGAAGAGGTCCTCAAGGAAGCGGCGGGGAACAAGGGGCGGGCCGCCGAGCTGCTGCAGATCAGCTACAAGTCCATGCTCGCGAAGCTGAAGGAGCACGGCTTCGACTGACCGTGCGCCCTCCGGCGGAGCACGGTCTCAGCCGGTCATCCCAATTGATCTGAGCGCCGCGACGATCTCGTCCCTGGTGACGTCGGGCGCGATCTCGCATTCACCGATAGTCTTCGGCAGCACGTAGTGCAGCTGCCCGGACACGATCTTCTTGTCGTGCGCGATCGCCTCCAGCGCGTCGGCGGCGGGCACGTCGGCCACCGCCGGCATCGGCCCCATCTTCGCGACGAGCGCCCCCAGCGCATCGCGCTCCTCCGACGCGAATGTCCCCCGTGCCACCGCGATCGCCGCAGCCACGAGCATGCCGTATCCCACCGCCTCGCCGTGGCGGAACCGCCGGTACTTCGTCGCCGACTCCAGCGCATGTCCGGCGGTGTGCCCGAAGTTGAGGGTTCTCCGCAACCCGGTCTCCCGCTCGTCCTGCTCCACGACCGACGCCTTGATGCGGCACGACTCGGTGACGATCGCCATCAGCGCGTCCGGGTCGTGCCTGAAGAGGGCGGGCAGTGACGCCGCCACGCGGTCGAACAGGGTGCGGCTGGCGATGACGCCGTACTTGATGACTTCGTACAGTCCCGCCCTGAACTCGCGGCGGGGCAGCGTCGAAAGCAGGGCGGGATCGACCACGACCAGCGCCGGCGGATGAAACGCACCAATCAGGTTCTTGCCTTGCGCGTGGTTGACCCCGACCTTGCCCCCGACCGCGCTGTCCACCTGCGCGAGGAGGGTGGTCGGGACCTGGACGACCGGGATGCCGCGGAGGTAGGTGGCCGCGGCGAACCCGGCGGTATCGCCCAGCACGCCGCCGCCAATCGCGACGATCGCGCTGGCCCGGTCTGCGTGCGCGCGGACCAGCGCGTCGTAGATGCGGCCGACCGTCTGGAGGTTCTTGTGCCGCTCACCGTCGGGGATCAGGATCGGCTCTTCGGGCGTGAGCCCGGCGAACGACGCCCCGTGCAGGCGCCAGACGGTCGGGTTCGACACGAGGAAGCGCCGGCGGGGCACGCCGGCACCGTCGAGCAGGCTGGCTGCGCGTGCGGCCGAACCATGCTCGATATGGATGCCGTAGCGGCCGCTGCGGCTGCCGACCTCGAGAAGCACGGGTGATACGATAACAAAGATTTGCAGGCCGATTTCCTGATTATCGGGAGCGGCATCGCGGCGCTCCGGGCCGCGGCCGCGCTCGAGGGCGCCGGCGACGTCCTCGTACTCACGAAGGCGGGCCCGCGCGCCGGGAACACGGGCTACGCGCAGGGCGGGATCGCTGCGGCCGTCGGGCCGGACGATTCGCCGGCGCAGCATCTCGCCGACACGATGGCGGCGGGCGACGGGTTGTGTGACGAGCGCGCGGTCGCCGTCCTCGTCGGCGATGGTCCGCGCTACGTGCGTGAGCTGATGGGGTGGGGGGCGGCGTTCGATCGCGGCGCCGATGGCGCTCCGGAGCTCGCGCTCGAGGCGGCGCACAGCGCGCGGCGCGTCCTGCACGCGCACGACGCGACGGGACTCGAGATCGGCCGGGCGCTGTGGGAGCGCGTGTCGCGCATCGCGAACGTGCGGATTCACGCGCACGCGCGGGCGGTCGCGCTGATCGTCGAGGGAGGCCGGTGCGCGGGCGTCGAGTTCCAGCAGGACACCGGGACCCGGGCACGCGCGCGGGCGCGTTGCACGCTGCTCGCGACGGGAGGGGCCGGACAGGTGTTCAGCCAAACCACCAACCCACCCGTGGCGACTGGCGACGGCGTCGCGATGGCGTACCGCGCGGGGGCGGCCGTCGCGGATCTCGAATTCGTCCAGTTCCATCCGACGGCGCTCAAGATGCCGGGTCAGCCCCGGTTCCTGCTGTCGGAAGCGCTGCGCGGTGAAGGCGCCCGTCTGGTCAATGCCGCGGGCGAGCGGTTCATGACCCGCTACGATCCCGCGGGAGACCTGGCGCCGCGCGACCGTGTCGCCCGCGGAATCGTTCGCGAGGCGCAGCGGACGGGGGACGAGGTCTTCCTCACGCTCGATGGCCTGGATCCCGCGTTCGTGCACGCACGGTTCCCGCTGATCTCCGAGGCGTGCCGCCGTGCCGGACTGGATCTCGCGACCGACCGGATCCCTGTCGGGCCGGCGGCGCACTACGTGATGGGCGGCGTCGTGACGGATTTGGACGGCCGGACGACGATGCCGGGACTGTTCGCGGCGGGCGAAGTTGCCTGCACGGGCGTGCACGGCGCGAACCGCCTGGCCAGCAACTCCCTGCTGGAAGGCCTGGTATTCGGCGCCCGCGCCGGCCAGGCGATGCGTACCCCCGGGGTCACCTCTGCGGTTGGACAATCGCTGCTGCCAGGGCGAAACCTGGCACCCATCGCATGTCCAATCGCGGAGCTCACCCCGGACGCGCCGGCGCTCATGTGGGAACACGCCGGGCTGTTTCGCACCGCGGACGGACTCCGCACCGCGCTGGCGCGACTGGGCCCTCCCACCGCGGACGAAGAGAGCACCGTCACCGTCGGACGCCTCATCGCCGCCGCCGCCCTTCGCCGCGAAGAGAGCCGCGGCGGACACTTCCGGCTCGACTTCCCGGATCGTGACGATTCGCGCTGGAAGCACCGGATCATGGACACTGTGAGGTAGCGGTCGCGTGTTCTTACAGGAGGTCAGGAGATCCGGAGACGATCTCTTCAGACATCAGTGCTCCTGATCTCATGTTCTCCTGTCTTGAATCAGAACTACTTATGGCAGACAAACCGGAACAGTTCACCCCCCAGTCCGAGAACTTCTCGCAGTGGTATCTCGACGTCGTCCGCCGCGCGGAGCTGGCCGATTACACCGAGGTCAAGGGCTGCATGGCGATCCGGCCGTACGGCTACGCCATCTGGGAGCTCATCCAGCAGGCGTTCGACAAGCGCTTCAAGGCGACGGGGCATGTGAACGCGTACTTCCCGCTGTTCATCCCGGCGAGCCTCCTGAACAAGGAGAAGGAGCACGTCGCGGGGTTCATACCTCAGGTCGCCTGGGTGACGAAGGGGGGCGACGAGGAGCTCGCCGAGCCCCTCGCGATCCGTCCCACCTCCGAAGTGATCATCGGCACCTGCTACGCCAAGTGGATCAAGTCCTGGCGCGACCTGCCCGTCCTCATCAACCAGTGGGCGAACGTCGTCCGCTGGGAGAAGGTGACGCGGCCGTTCCTGCGGACGACGGAGTTTCTCTGGCAGGAAGGGCACACGGCCCACGAGACCGCCGAGGAAGCGCAGGAGGAAACGCTCAAGATTCTGGCCTTGTACAAGGAGTGCGCGGAAACCGAGCTCGCGATGCCGGTCGTCGACGGCCAGAAGAGCGAGAGCGAGAAGTTCGCCGGCGCGTCGCGCACGTACTCCATCGAGGCGCTGATGGGCGACGGCCGCGCCCTGCAGGCGGGGACCTCTCATAACCTGGGGCAGAACTTTGCCAAGGCGTTCGGGATCCAGTTCCAGGGGCGCGACAAGGCGGTCCAGCACGCGTGGACGACGTCTTGGGGCGTCTCGACCCGGCTGATCGGCGGCGTCATCATGACGCACGGGGACGACAACGGCCTGATCCTGCCGCCCCGCATCGCGCCGCACCAGGTCGTGATCGTGCCGATCCCCCGCGGCAACTGGCAGGAAACCGTTCTGCCCAAGGCCCGGGAGATCCAGGCGACGCTCCAGGCACGCGGCGTCCGCGTGTTCCTCGACGACCGGGACTCGCAGACGCCCGGATGGAAGTTCGCGGAATGGGAGCTGCGTGGCGTGCCACTCCGAATGGAGATCGGGCCGAAGGACCTCGAGAAATCCGCGGTGATGGTGGCCCGGCGCGATACGCGCACCAAGGAGTCCATGCCGATGGAGGGGCTCGCCGAGGCGGTCGTGGCGAAGCTGGACGAGATCCAGGCGGCGCTGCTGCAGCGCGCGCGCGCCTTCCGCGAGGACCACACGACTCGCGTGACCTCGTACGACGAGTTCAAGAGCGTGATGGAAGGCCGTCCCGGGTTCGTCATCACGGGCTGGTGCGGCAGCGAGGAGTGCGAGGCGCAGATCAAGGCCGACACGCAGGCGACGCTCCGGAACATTCCGTTCGGCGGCGCGAGCGTGCAGGGCACCTGCGTCAAGTGCGGCCGCCCGTCTCCCGCCGAGGCGTGGTTCGCCAAGGCTTATTAGGCTTTGGGCTTTGGGCTTTAGGCTTTAGGGACGGAGGCTTCAGGAGTGACACAGCGCAGGCTCCGAACGGCCCTGGGGCTTCTCGCCTGCGTTCTTCCGGCGCTGGTCTATTACTGGAGCGTTGACAACCCGTTCGTGTTCGACGACCGGGTGACTGTGCTGCTCAACCCCTCGCTCGTCGATCCGTTCGACCTGCGCGGGGTGCTGCTGCACAATCCGGCCCGGCCCGTCGTCAACGTCTCCTACGCCCTCGATCGTGCGTTCTGGGGCTTCAGTTCGTTTGGCTTTCACCTCACGAACGTCATCCTCCATATCATCGTCGTCGCGCTGTTCTACGGTTGGTGCACCCGCGCGCTCTCCGACGCACGCGGGGACCGAGCGACCAGGGGGCCCGCGCCCGTGGAGTGGCCCGCGTTCTTCGCGGCGGCCACCTTCGGACTCCACCCGTTGATGGGGGCCGCCACCGCCTACGTGTCGGCTCGATCCGAGCTGCTGGCGGCACTCGGCGTGCTGGCGGCGCTCACCTGCGCGCGGCGCGCGATTGTGGCGTCGAACACCATGGCGGGCGTGATGGCGGGCGCGTTCGGCCTGTTGGCCGTCGAGTCCAGCGCTTCCGCGGCCGCGCTGCCGCTGCTCGTCATCGCGTACGACGCCTGGGTCCTCCGTGCCCCGGGCTGGCGGCAGCGCGCGACCCGTGTCCACCTGCCAGCGATGGTCGCCGTACCCTGCTCATCGCCTGGCGGCTCCCCGGCCTCCTCGCGGCCGATCGCGTGCCGCCGCGAAGCCTGGTGGAGAACGTGTTGACGCAGGCGCTCGTCGTCTGGCACTACCTCGCGCTGCTTGTGACGCTGCAAGGCCAGGCGCTCGTTCACCAGGTCCACTGGGTGACCGCGCCGCTGGATCCCGCGGGACTTACCGCGTTCGCCGGGCTGGCCGTCTGCGTCGTGACGGCCATCCATTACAGGCACGCACGACCGCTCGCCGCGTTAGGCGTGGTGTGGTTCATCACCGTGCTTGCGCCCTGGAGCGTGGTCCCCGTGCGCGACCCCATGGCGGAGCACCGCACCTACCTGGCGAGCGCGGGGCTGTTCCTTGCGACCGCATCCGCACTGGCGGGCGCGCTGGCTGTGCGTCCCCTCGCGCGCGCCGTCGCCGTGGGCGTTGTGCTGCTCCTCGCCGTGCACACCTACCAGCGCAATCGCGTCTGGTCGGAACCGGTGACGCTGTGGGAGGAAGCCGTCCGTCGATCGCCCGAGGCCTGGCAGGCGCGCCTGGGGTATGCGGAGTTGTTGCGGGAGATTCAGCGCTGCGACCGGGCGCTGCCGGAGTATCGAACGGTACTGCGGCTGTACGCCGGCCAGCCGGACGCGACCGAGGGCCTCGAGCGCTGCCAGGAGGTCCGTCCCGACTCCGGACAGTCTCTCCGCAGGTGACATTGTTTCGGTGATTCGGATCCGAGAGTTGTAAGCTCGTCACCGTAACTCGTGTGGATGAAGACGATATGCGTGCAGAATCGCCAATATATAGGAGGGCCGCTCGTTGGTACGGACCTTGCGGCAGAGGTCGCGTTCGCTAACATGTCATACCGCCTGCTTCTCGTACAGCCGAACGAGGACGAAGTCCTCGCTACGCGCGACACGCTCCAGGGGGAGGGGTATGCGGTGCATGTCCTGCGTTCGTTCGAAGATGCGGTGCACAGCCTGGCCGACGACGTGCCCGATCTGCTCGTGACCGCGCTCCGCCTCGGCAAGTACAACGGCCTGCACCTTGTCTTCCGCAGCCGGATTCTCTATCCGACCCTCCCGTCCCTGCTGACCGGTTCACCAGGCGATCGATCCTCCGAGATCGATCGGCTCGGCATCCGCTTCCTTGACTCACCCTCAGAGCGGGAGCCGCTTCTCGATGCTGTCGCCGAGCTGCTCGGCGCCGACCGGGGCATGCGCACCGTCGCCCCGCGCCGCTGGCCGCGCAAGCCTGTGCACCTGCCCGCCACGATTTCCGACTCCCTTGTGCAGGTGGTCGAGCTTAGTTACGGCGGCGTACGAGTGGAAGGTCCGCTGGCGGCCGCAGGCGTCGGTAGCCCGATATCCATCACCTTTCCGACCCTCGGGCTTTCGGTGTCCGCCGTCGCGCGGTGGTCGCTGAACCCCACCGAGCAAGGGGCCGAGCACTGCTGCGGCGTGGAAATCACAAATGACGAAACTGTGACGACGGCACGCTGGCGCGACATCGTCGATTCGACAAACTAGGCCCCGTAAGACTGCTTCCGCCGGAAGAAGTCCGTGTTTTGGCGGACTTTATTCTGCTGGCAGGCCTGTCGCGCTCCTTCCTCCGCTGACGCTCGAGCGCCGCAAGGCGTGTGCAGCCAACATCTTCCGGACAAAACCCCTTTTTTCGCGAAGCCCGGCAGCGCTGGCGGAGACTTTGCTCTTACGGGCGTCGAACCCAGAACCACCTCGACGGTTTCCGGTATCCGGCGCGGCTCGAGTGCCGCGCGCGGTGGGAGTGTCATTGCCCTTATGAGATTTGACCGAGCTGCAGAACTAATTGGGACTTCCGGTCCGATCACCGATCTCCGTCAGGAGATCGAGCGGGTCGCGCGTGCGGACGCGAAGGTGCTCATCACGGGCGAGAGCGGAACCGGCAAGGAAGTGGTTGCCCGGCAGCTCTACGCGCTGGGCAATCGCGCAAACCGTGCGTTCGTTCCCGTCAACTGCGCGGGGCTGCCGGAGACGCTGCTCGAGTCCGAGCTGTTCGGACACGTGAAGGGCAGTTTCACCGGGGCGTACCGCGACAAGCCCGGCAAGCTGGAGGTTGCCGACGAGGGGGTCATCTTCCTCGACGAAATCGGCGAAATGACGCTCCGGATGCAGGGGCTGCTGTTGCGGTTCCTCGAAACGGGCGAGATCCAGAAGGTGGGCGCGGAGCGGACGGGCAGCCGTGTCGACGTCCGCACCATCGCGGCCACCAACCGCAGCCTCCGCGACATGGTGGCCCAGGGACTCTTCCGGGAGGACCTGTTCTATCGCCTGAACGTGATCCACCTGATCGTGCCGCCCCTGCGCGAGCGCCAGGCCGACATTCCTGAGCTCGCGATGCACTTCCTGCACAAGCTGACGCGGCCGCAGGCCGCGCTCACGCACTCGATCGATCCCGAGGCGATGGCGCTGATGTGCAAGCACAAGTGGCCCGGCAACGTGCGCGAGCTGCAGAACGTGATCGAGCGGATGGTGGTCCGCGCCCGCACGGCGGTGATCGGCCCGGAGGATCTGCCGCCGGAAGTGCGCAGCCAGCAGCCCGACACCACTCCGTTTCGCGAGCGCCGGCGCACGATTGCCGACCAGTTGTACGAACGCATCACGGCGGAACACCAGTCCTTCTGGACGACGGTGTATCCGCTCTACATTCATCGGGAAATCACCCGCGCGAGCGTGCGCGAAGTCATCCAGCGCGGGCTCCGCGAGTCCCGCGGCAACTACAAGATCGTCGCACGCATGTTCAACATGGAGGCCGGGGACTACAAGAAGTTCCTGAACTTCCTGCGCAAGCATCAGTGCCAGCCCTCGTTCAAGGAATACCGCTGATGAAATCCAAGGTCGTCGTCTCGTCCTGGCACCGGCTGCCCGTGTTGCTGGCTTTCAGCGTTGCGTCCGTCGTGGGCGCGAGCGCGGCGCGGCAGCAGGCTCCCGTCGCCGTCGACACCCGGCCCGCGGTGGCCATCGGGAGCGCCACCGTCCCCGTCAAGAGCGCCGCCGTGCCCGCCGCCGCGCCCGCGTACGTGATCGGGCCGGACGACGTGCTGTCGATCAGCTTCTGGGGCGAAAAGGACCTGACGACCGAAGTCACCGTTCGTCCCGACGGCAAGGTGACGCTGCCGCTCATCAACGACGTGTCGGCGTCGGGCCGCACGCCCGAGCAGCTCCGCGAGGCGATCCGCGAAGCGGCGCGCGCGTTTCTCGAGGACCCGACTCCGACGGTCATCGTGAAGGAGATCAAGAGCCGGGTGGTCTATATCACCGGCCAGGTCGAGAAACCGGGTCCTTACCCGTTGAACGGACAGCTGACCGTCCTCCAGTTGATCGCGGTCGCCGGCGGCCTGAAAGAGTTCGCCGACGGAAAGAACATCACCGTGATGCGGAACCAGGACGGCCAGGTGGTGGCGTTGCCCTTCAACTACCGTGACGTGATCAAGCGGCGCAACCTCGCCCAGAACGTCGACCTGAGACCGGGCGACACCGTCGTCGTTCCCTGAGGCGTGCCGCTACAGAGTACCCGTGACCAAGTTCCTGCGTATCGGAAATCTCGTGCTCGCGGCGCTCGTGGCAGGCGGCGCGTCCGCGGCCGGGCAGCAGGCGCCGTCGCGTTCGCCGCAGGTCTTCCGCGGGGTGTTCGGGCCGACCGAGAGCGAGGAGAAGCTGCACGAGCGGCTGTTCCTCAACCTGTCGGTATACGGCGCCGCGGATGACGGTTCGGCGTTCGCGACCGGCACCGAGATCGGTGACTCGGCGCTGCAGGCCGGCCGTTTCTATCAGGGGGCGCAGACCCAGCTCGCGTTTCGCCGGGAGCGCTCGCGCTCGATGTTCAGCGTGGACGGATCGTCCGCGCTCCGCTACTACCCGGGTCTTCGCGACGTCACCACGTCCCTGCACTCCGGCAACGTGACGGTCGATCTGCTGACGGCGCCGCGCTGGCGGGTTCATCTCGACGGCGGCGCCAGCTACTCGCCCTACTTCCAGCTTCAGCTCGGGCAGCCGCAGGTGGACGGGCCCACGATGGCCGCGCCTGCGGGGCAGGATTTTTCGGTCGCGCGTCAGAAAGTCATCGGCTACGGCGGTGGCGCGTCGGTCACGTGGCTCCCGGATCGGTCGAGCGAGGTCCTCTTTGCCGGCGGCGGCCGCTATTCGCAGTTTCTCGATGGTCCCGATTTCGCCGCGCGGTCGGCACGGGTCCGCTACACGCGGCGCCTCTCGCGCGACTTCTCACTCCGCCTGGGCTACGGCGACGGGGTGGAGGGACGAAACGATGCCGGATACGCGCGCGTCCGGAACATCGACGCCGGCCTGAACTACAGCCGCGGCATCGTCCTGTCT
>JANOJK010000592.1:0-5387 GCA_031408165.1 Acidobacteriota bacterium
CCTGGGCGGCGATGCCGAGCGCGGGGCGGACCTCGAGCGGAAACAGGTACTCTTCGACCCCGGGCGCGAGAAAACCAAGCAACGAGGGTCCCAGCAGGATGCCGGCGAGGACTTCCCCGACGACCGGCGGCTGGCCGGCCAGCGCGACGGCACGTCCGAGCACCCGCCCCGCGACCACCACGGCGGCGAGCGCCAGCGCGACATGAAACACGAGGTCGGGGGTCACTGATCTCTGAGGCGGGCCACCCGCGTCTCGCGCTCGCGCTCGGTTTCACGCACGCCAAGGTTGAACCACAACAGGCGCCCGGCGGCAATCACCATGTTGATGCCGATGAAGCCGGCAAGGAGCATCTCGCGCTCGGTGTGCTTCCAGTACGCGTACGCGATGAGCGGAAGGCCAAGGGCGACGAGCGTCCACGCAATCACGCGGCGGCGGTGCTGCACGCGCGGGTCGGTATCGAGCGTTCGCGCGCGCGAGGGGTGGACGACCGTCAGCAGCGGCGGCGTCGCGCGTCCGCCGGCGTCGAACACGTCGAACCGTACCGACGCCGCGGACTGAAGCGCCGCGGCGCAGAAGGCTTCCGCCTCCGCCAGGGAATCGACAATCACGCAGGTCGCGTCGGCGGCGACCGCGAAGCGGCGTCCACAGGCGTCGCACGCCACGCCGCTGTCGACATCCTTCGAGAACACCACGAACTGCCCCGGGCGGATGATCTCCGCCCAGCTCGCAGGACGGCGGCCTGCATCGTGGATTCTGACGACTTGCACGGCACTCATATTATGCAGGCGGTGTTGTAAACTCGGCGCGTGTTCAGACATATCCCGCTCGTGCTGCCTGCCGCCCTGCTCGCATTTGCCGGCGGCCTCGCGCTCGATCCCGGCGCCGCCGCGCGCGACACGCAGGCCCCCGCCCCCGCCGCCACCACGCTGGATCCCGCCGTCCTCGCGGCCTACCAGTGGCGCAGCATCGGCCCGCTGCGCGGCGGCCGGTCGATCGCGGTCAGCGGTGTCAAGGGGCGGCCGAAGGAGGCGTACTTCGGCGCGGTCGGCGGCGGCCTCTGGAAGACGACCGACGGCGGGGAGAACTGGACCGCGGTCACGGACGGACAGATCCAGAGCTCCTCGGTCGGCGCCGTCGCAGTCTCGGAGTCGAACCCCGACATCGTCTACATCGGCATGGGCGAGTCGTGCATCCGCGGCAACATCATGCCGGGCGACGGCATCTACAAGTCCACGGATGCCGGGAAGACCTGGACGCACATCGCCTTCGGGGATGGCACAGTCGACGCGATCTCGAAGATTCGCATCCATCCGACCAACCCCGACATCGTCTATGCCGCGGTGTTCGGCAAGTACGGCACGAACAGTGACGAGCGCGGCGTGTTCAAGTCAACCGACGGCGGAAAGACCTGGAAGAAAACGCTGTTCCGCGACAACAAGACCGGCGCGGCCGACCTCGCCCTCGATCGCCGGAATCCCAGCGTGCTGTTCGCCGCGATGTGGGAGGCCTACCGGGTCGAGTACCAGATGTCGAGCGGCGGCCCGGGCAGCGGCCTCTTCAAGTCCACGGACGGCGGCGACACCTGGGCCGAGATCACGCGCAACCCGGGCATGCCCTCGGGAGTCGTCGGCCGCATCGGCATCGACGTATCGGGCGCCGACTCCAACCGCATTTACGCGCTCGTCGAGAACGAGCGCGGCGGCCTCTACGTGTCGGATAACGCCGGCGGATCGTGGCTGCTGGTGAACGAGAACCGCAACGTCCGGCAGCGCGCCTTCTACTACACGCACGTCACGGCCGATCCCGTCGCGAAAGACACGGTCTACATGCTGAACACGAGCGCGTTCCGCTCGACCGACGGCGGCAAGACCCTCGTCAGCGTCGGCGGCGGGACCCACGGCGATCACCACGACCTGTGGGTGGATCCCGACGATCCGAAGCACCTCGTCATCGGCAACGACGGCGGCGGCGCGGTGTCGATGGCGGGCGGCCCGGGATGGACCGCGCAGGATTTCCCGACCGCGCAGTACTACCACGTCATCACGACGGCCCACGTGCCCTACCACGTGTGCGGCGCGCAGCAGGACGGCAGCACCGTGTGCGTGCCGAGCAACACCAACCTGGGAGGCGGACGCGGGGGCGGAGGGGGCGGCCGCGGCGCGGCGCCGGAGCTGTACAGCCCCGGGGGCGCCGAGCCGGGCTACGTCGCGCCGGACCCGAAGAACATCGACATCTTCTACGCGGGGGGCAACAACGGTTCGTTCCTGACGCGCCTCGATCGCCGGACCGGGAATCAACGCGAGGTGAACCCGTACCCGCGACTCTTCTCGGGCGAGCCGTCGAGCGCGCTCGTGGAGCGCTGGCAGTGGACCTATCCGATCATCTTCTCCCCCGCCGACCCCACCGTGCTGTACACCTCGTCACAGCACGTCTGGCGCACGAAGAACGGCGGCGACAACTGGGACAAGATAAGCCCGGACCTCACGCGGCACGATCCGAAGACCATGGGCGAATCCGGCGGGCCGATCACCCACGACATGAACAGCCCGGAGGTGTACGGGACCGTGTTCGCGCTCGGCCCCGGCAAGAAGGACGTGAACCTGCTCTGGGCCGGGTCGGACGACGGCCTCGTCCACGTGACGCGTGACGGCGGCAAGACCTGGGTCAACGTGACGCCGAAGGACATGCCGGACTTCGGCCGCGTCAGCCAGATCGACGCCTCGTCTTTCGAGCCCGGCGCGGCGTACGTCGCCGTGAAGAAGCCGCTGCTGGCGGACTTTGCCCCCTACATCTTCCGGACGCGCGACTTCGGCAGGACCTGGACGAAGATCGTGGCCGGCATCGCGGGCCACGACTACGTGCACGCGGTGCGCGAGGATCCCGCCCGGCGCGGCCTGCTCTACGCCGGGACGCAGCACGGCGTCTACGTGTCTGCCGACGAGGGGGACCATTGGCAGCCGCTGTCGCTGAACCTCCCCGACGTGCCGGTCTCCGACGTGTGGGTCGAGGCGAACTCGATCGCGATTGCGACCCACGGCCG
Organism: Acidobacteriota bacterium; assembly: GCA_031408165.1. Taxonomy (GTDB): domain Bacteria; phylum Acidobacteriota; class Vicinamibacteria; order Vicinamibacterales; family 2-12-FULL-66-21; genus JAICSD01. The sequence continues at coordinate 3,042 of JANOJK010000592.1, forward strand.
CAGCTTCTACGTCCTCGACGACATCGCGCCGCTGAGGCAGGCCGGCCAGACCACGGCCGACGTCCATCTCTTCACCCCTGCAGACGCGATCCGCGGCGCGGGTCCCGCGACGATCTCGTATCTGCTGCCGAAGCCTGCGGAGAAGATGACGATTGAAATCCTCGATGGCCGGGGGCAACTGGTCCAGTCGATCCAGGGAGCGCTCCCTGGCGCCGGACGTGGCGCGCGGGGGGCTGGCGGTGCGGCGGGGGCAGGAGGAGCAGGTGCTCCGGGCGCCCCCGAGGGGGCGCCGCCCGCCGAAGGCGGAGGGGGTGGACGCGGGCGCGGCGGGCCGCCGACGGCCCCCATGGCGGCGGGGCTGAACCGTGCGACCTGGAACCTCGACTACCCCGGTGCGGTGACGTTCCCGAACATGATCCTGTGGGGCGCCACGACGAGCGGTCCACTGGCGCTGCCGGGCACCTACCAGGTGCGGCTCACCGTCGACGGCACGTCCCGTACGCAGCCGCTCGTGGTGAAGAAGCACCCGCTGCGCAACACGCCCGACGCCGACCTGCAGCAGCAGTTCACGCTCGCGCTGCAGATCCGCGACAAGGTGAGCGAGGCGAACAATGCGGTCATCCGGATCCGGAGAATCAAGGACGAAGTGAAGGACCGGCTCACGAAGTCGCCGGATGACCAGTTGAAGTCCGCCGGTGAGCGCCTGACGAAAAGCCTGAGCGCCGTCGAGGAGGACCTCTACCAGGTGCGGAATCAGAGCGGGCAGGATCCGCTCAACTTTCCCATCAAGACGAACAACCGGCTCGCGTCGCTGCTCGGCATGACGCTGCGCGGCGAGGGCAAACCGACCGCCAACATCTATCCCATCTTCGAGGATCTGAAGAAGGAACTGAAGGCGGAAACCGACCGCCTCGAAGAGATCCTGACGGCCGACATGGCGGCGTTCAACACCGAGGCCAAGCGCGCCGGCCTCGCGCCGGTGGGAGGGTCGTAGGGATTGCTCTCGGACGGGCCGGCGGTTTCTATCGCACCGTGAATGTCATCTCCACGTTGACCAGGACACGGACAGCGGCGCCGTCCTTCTGTCCGGGCGTGAATTGCCACTCCCTGAGCGCCTTGACGGCGGCCTCGTCCAGGCGCGTGTCCAGACTCCGTGTCACGCGAATGCCCGACATCCGCCCGTTCATCTCGACCACGCCTTCGAGTTCGACGGTGCCCTTGACCCCTTCCGACTTGGCCGCTTCGGGGTACGTGGGCTTCACTTCCTTGACGACGACCGGAGACGTGACGCCCGCGCCTATCTTGTGGACGGGTGAGTCATGGCGAAGGGTGAACGTCAATTCGATGAAGACTTCTACGGAGACGGGCGTGCCGTCCTTCGTGCCCGGCTTGAACCGCCATTGCTTCGCGGCTCGAATGGCCTCGACGTCCAGGTCGGGGTCGAGCGATCGCTTGACCGTCACGTCGCCGACGGTGCCGTCGGCCAGCACCACGGCGGTGACCTCCACCGTGCCTTGTACCTTCCGGCGCATGGCCTCGCCGGTGTAGTTGGGTTTCACTTCCCTGATCAGGACGGGGGAGGTGACGCCGTCCCCCACCCTGTAGACCTCGCTCGTCTGCGCCAGCGCCGGGCTTGCGAGAACCACCGAGAGCGCCGCGACGGTCAGCATGTTTCGCACAGTGCCTCCTCTTGACCCCATTGTGACGCAGCCAGGGGCTGTCTGGCCGGGCCGTAGCAACAAATACCCGTCACAACGGGTGATCCGGTTGACGCAGGCCGGAATCCTATCGCGATCCGGCGCCGGCCGCGCGCAACGCGGCGATCGTGCCGGCGTAGTCGCCGGTCTTGCGGTGCTCTCCGTGCTCCGAGCCATGCAGCGCCCAGTCGAGCGGCGTGCCGTCGAACTCGTCTCCCTTGAGATTGGCGGGCGCCCCGTGCCGCAACAGCACGCGGGCCATTTCGCTGTTGCCGTGAAAACCCGCCCAGTGCAGCGCCGTGGCGTTGTGGCGTCCGCGCGCGTCGGCCGGCCACCCCGCCTGCAGCATGCGTCGAACCGCCGCCGGCTTGTTGTCCTCGGCGGCATCTGCGAGTCTGCGCACCTCGCCGGGCGTCAGCGTGGCCGGGAGGTCCGGGTGCTCGGCCAGGAGGCGCCGGATGAGATCGTCCTCCCCCAGCTCGCAGGCCACGGCCAGCTTCAGGGCGTCGGGCGTCCGCTCCATCAACACACGCCACGCGTCCTCGTGACCGAACTCGCGGGCGATCGTGTGCGCGGTCCTGTTGACGCCCAGCGTCCAGATGTAGATCGACCCGCCGGCGCGTGGATCCTGCATCGGAAAACACGTCCC
>JANOJK010000612.1:0-1998 GCA_031408165.1 Acidobacteriota bacterium
GCCCCCGACGGCAATTCTCTTCATCATGCGCATTTCCTCTGGCGGTTAAAACGGGTGGGCGCCGTGCGCCCCGATTGTAAACAGAACCTGGAACATGAGCTCGTTCGCGGTGCGGCCCTCAGCATAACGCGACCGTCGGTATTGTGCCCGGACCTGCGAGAATTCCGACGGCCTGAAGGTGATCACGGCGGACGCGCTGCGGTCATGGAGAGCCGCCTCACGCGCGCGCTCTGCGGAATCGACCCGTCCCCCGGCGAACCAGCGCCGGCCGAGTTGATAGTCGCCCGACGCATAGAATCCAAAGGCCTGCTGCAGACCGTCCAACTGTTCGCGGCGGCTCCAGATCAATTCTGTCCGGCCCGCGAACGAATGATAGATCGCCCGCCGCAGCGGACGCCACCGGTACGTCATGTCCGTCCCGTACAGCGTCGTCGTGAACGCCGACCCCAGATCGTTGTGTCCCCGCGAGATGGACCCGCCGAATTCGAGATTGCTGCTCTCGCTGATGTCGCCGTACGCACGGACATGCCCCACCGAGCTGACGTCGGCGCGGCGGTTCGCCTGGTACAGGGTGCCCGAATCGCCGCGGAAAACTTCCCCGGTCGCTTCCAGGAACAGCCGCCCCGCCGGAATGAGACGGCTGACGGACAGGCCGGCATCCTTGATGCCCGTATCGGGATCGCTCGTCTCGCCGCCGAGCAGGTTGTACATAACCAGCGGCCGATCGATCCACGGCAAGGTGTGGTTATGGAAGGCGTTCAGCCGGCCGAAGTTCGCGCGCATCTTGCCGGCCTTCAGCAACAGCCCGCCAGGCAGCGAAGTAAAGGTCATGAACCCTTCTTCGACTTCAATCCCCTCCTCGCCGAGAGCGAGGAAAAAGTCCGCCCGCGCGTAGGGATCGATAACCGCCTGGAAGCTGGCCTCGCTCTCCTGCAGAGTCAGCGTCTTGATTGGCGCCAGCGACGGCGTACCCCCGCGCGATGCGCCGGCGGCGCCTAGAAAGTTGCCGATGACGCCAATGTCGGGATTGAAGATCTTGTTGCCGGCGCCCTGACCGCCCGCACCCGTCGGGCCAGGTTGCGCAGGCGGCGGGGGGGCGTCTGTCGGAGCGGGGGCGGCTGCGGTAGCGGGTGGCAGGGTTGCTGGAGGACTCGAGGTCGTCTGCGGGAGAAGGTTCTTCAACGCTGCAACCTCCGCCTGGAGGGCGCGAACCTGGTCTTCCAGGGTCTGGATGCGGCGTTGGGTGGCATCGCCAGACGCCGTCGCTTGCGCCCACGCTGAGGGCACTCCACACGCGAGGGTACCCGTAACGGCACACAGGATGACTGCCATCTTTATACGCATCCGACTCCTAGCTGCTAGAGGCCTTCGACGAGGACCACGCGGTGATCCACAAACACGACACGAAACACCGCCGTCGACTCGATGTGGAGCTGTTCCTGATGCAGTCGGGTCCCTCGGTACAGCCAGACGCTCTTGACCGGTGCCCTGCCGATCACCCTGGTGTAATCGGGCGCTCCGGCACTCGCGCGCACCTGCGCTTCGGTCATGCCGGTGAGGATATGTCCCCGGAGGATCGCTTCGGCAACACGCGGGGAAAGCTCGGCGTTGGCATGCAGGAATTGTCCGCGGCGCACAGCTGCGCGTTCTGGAGGGAACACATGGCTGCACGCAGCGAGAAAGAAGACAGCCACGATGCCCGCGCTGCGGACCTGCATGAAACGCATCTCATCCAATCGAAGCGAAGTCGGACGTGGCGCCGAAACGGCGGTGCGAACTGACGGCGTCTACTTCTTGACCTTGGCGGGAGCGGCAGGCTTGGCCGCGGCGCCGACCGTGATGGCCCTGGCCGCGTACGGTTCCTTGTCGCCCGTCGCGTTGACCACGACGCGGGTGCCTGCCTTGAGGTCGGTCACCTTCATTGCCATCGTGCCCTGCACCACCTTCGTCGCGTCGGTCACGGTGACTTTGTGCTCTTTGCCGTCGGGGGCCTTGACC
>JANOJK010000629.1:0-12973 GCA_031408165.1 Acidobacteriota bacterium
GGCACGGCCGCGGGCACGGCCGCGGGCAGCACGGCGGCGGGCAGGACGGCGGCGGGCAGGACGGCCGCGGTAACCCCTGCGACCGCGCGCGCCGGCCCGTCGGCCGCCAGCGCAAAGCGCAGCACCCGCGCGATCGCGGCCTTGAGCTCGCGCCGGTCGACGATGAGGTCCAGCATGCCGTGGTCGAGCAGGAACTCGCTGCGCTGGAACCCCTCGGGCAGCTGCTGGCGGATGGTCTGTTCGATGACGCGCGGCCCCGCGAAGCCGATGAGCGCCCTGGGCTCCGCGATGTTGACGTCGCCTAGCATCGCGAAGCTCGCCGTCACCCCGCCGGTCGTCGGATCGGTCAGGATCGACACGTAGGGAAGGCGCGCGCGATCCAGCCGCGCGAGCGCCGCGCTGATCTTCGCCATCTGCATGAGCGACAGCGCCCCTTCCATCATCCGTGCGCCGCCCGACGAGGAGACGATGACGACCGGCAGCCGACGCTCGAGCGCGCGCTCGATCGCGCGCGTGATCTTCTCGCCGACCACGACGCCCATGCTGCCGCCGATGAACGAGTACTCCATGGCCGCGACCGAGGTTTCGATGCCTTCGATGCGCCCGGTCGCGCAGATCACCGCGTCCTTCATCCCGGTCGCCGCGATCGTCGCGTCGAGGCGCTGCCGGTAGGGCTTGGTGTCGACGAACGTCAGCGGGTCGGTAGACTGCAGGTGGGTGTCGTACTCCGTCCACGCATCGTCGAACAGCATCCGCAGCCGTTCCGCCGCGCCGATCCGGAGATGGTGCGCGCACTTCGGGCAGACGTTCAGGGTGCTCGCGAGATCCTTGTTGTAGATGACCTCGCCACAAGACGGACACTTGACCCACAGTCCCTCGGGCACCCGGCTCGGCTGATTCTTGGCGAGCGGCTCGATTGGCTTGCGGACCTTCTTGAACCAGGCCATCAAGGGAGCTTAGCGCATCACGGCAGCAGGCAGAAGGCCGAAGGCAGGACGCCCATTACCTCGTCCTCGGCACGTAGTACCGGGTCCCCTTCCCCATGTCCTGCACCTGCTTGATCAGGTCCTGCAGCGCTTCGTCACCCCAGGAGAGATCGAACTGAGATGTCTCGACGACGAGGAGCGGTGTGGCGTCGTAGTGGAAGAAGAAGTGGTTGTACGCCTCGTTCAGCTCGCGCACGTAGTCGTCCTCGAGCGCCGGCGCGTCGGGCCAGGCGCGCGCGCGTTCGCGCAGGCGCCGCCGCAGCACGTCGGTCGGCGTCTGCAGGTAGATGACGAGATCGGGCGCGGGCACGTCCTGCGCGAGCAGCTCGTAGAGGCGCTGGTAGATGAACAGCTCGTTGTCGTCCAGGTTGAGGTAGGCGTAGATCTTGTCGCGCGCGAAGAGGTAGTCGCAGACGGTGACCTGGCTGAAGAGATCGCTCTGGCGCAGCGCCGCCTGCTGGCGGTGCCGCGCGAGGGTGAAGAACAACTGCGCCTGGAACGCGGCGCCGGGGCGGTCGTTGTAGAAGTCGGCGAGAAATGGATTCTCTCCCTCGTCGAGCACCATCGCGGCGTCGAGGCGCGCGCCGAGCCGGTCCGCGAGCGCGGCCTTGCCCACGCCGAGCGGGCCTTCGATCGCGATGTAGCGGAACTGCTCCACGGGTGTCGCGCGAGTATAGCCGTCACCGACAACGCGAGACAAACCGCACAGAGATCCAAACCCCCTTGGTGGTCTGGGTGATCCTGGTGATCTTTGTGATGGAGCCGTGGGTCGTGAAGGTCTCTGGCGCAGGTGTTGGCTATACTCTGGCCGGTGTTCCGCATCGACGGCCTGCAGCTCCGGCTCGTGCGCCTGCCGCTCGTGGCCTTCTTCGAGACGAGCTTCGGCCGCGTCTACGACAAGACGTTCATCCTGCTGTCGCTCCGCGGCGACGGGACCGAGGGCCTGGGTGAGTGCGTGGCGGACGTCGATCCGTACTACAGCGCCGAGACCAACGTGTCGGCGTGGCACGTGATCAAGGATTTCCTCGCGGCGGTCGTCCTCGGCCGCACGTTCGCGGATCCCCGCGAGGTGTTCCCCTCGCTCGCGCGCGTGCGCGGACACCACATGGCGAAGGCCGCCGTCGAAATGGCCGCGTGGGATCTCGCGGCGCGCGTCCGGGACGTGCCGCTGTCGCGCCTGCTCGGCGGCACCCGCGCGGAGATCGCCTCGGGCGTGTCGATCGGGATCCAGGACTCACTCGAGGACCTCGCCGCCAGAGTCGCGAAGGAGCTCGACGCCGGCTACCGCCGCATCAAGATCAAGATCAAGCCGGGATGGGACGCGGCCGCCGTGGAGACGATCCGCGCGCGATTCGGCGCCGTCCCGCTGATGGTGGACGCCAACGCCGCGTACACGCTCGCGGACGCGGCGCGTCTCGCCAGCCTCGATCGGTTCGACCTGATGATGATCGAACAGCCGCTCGAGTACGACGACCTCCGCGACCACGCGACCCTGCAGCGACAGATCGCCACTCCGATCTGCCTCGACGAGTCGATCCATTCGGTCCGCGCGGCGGAGGAGGCGCTCGCGATCGGCGCGTGCCGTATCGTGAACATCAAGCCGGGCCGCCTCGGCGGGCATGGGGAAGCCATCCGCGTCCACGACCTGTGCGCCGCGCAGGGCATCCCCGTGTGGCACGGCGGGATGCTGGAAAGCGGGATCGGACGCGCGCACAACGTGCACCTGGCGTCGCTGCCCAACTTCACGCTGCCGGGCGACATCGCCGCGAGCCGCCGCTACTTCGTGCCGGATCTGATCGAGCCGGGCATCGAGGTGAGCTCACACGGCACCGTCGCCGTCCCCACGGGTCCGGGGATCGGCGTCGAGGTGGACTGGGATCGCGTGCGGGCTGCGACGGTCGAGACCTACGACGTGCGCGCCTGACCGGAAGGCGCCACGGCAAAGCACAAAGGCCGCGGGCCCGTGCAGCTGAAACGAATACACTAATCTCGAACATGCGACCTCGAATATTCCTGGCCCTGGCTGCCCTCGTCCTGCTCTCCGGAGCGTGCGCGAGCGCGCCGCCGGTCGCGCCAAAGGCGCCGGCCATCTCCGCCGACCAGAAGATGAGCTGGATTCTGCGCCTCGAGGATCAGCGGCTCTTGCGAGCGCCGGCGCCTCCGCCGCCCGCGCCGGTACCGGCGCCCGCGAACCGGAAGAAGCCCCGCAACCCGCCCCCGCCGCCCGCGCCGGTCGTGACACCCGATCTCGCGGCGCTCGGAGCGGATGCGGATCCCCGGATCCGGCGGCGCGCGGCGCTCGCGATCGGACGCGTGGGACTCGCGGAGGGGAGCACGGCGCTGCAGCCGATGCTCGCTGACGCCGATCCCGACGTGCGACAGATGGCGGCCTTCGGGTTGGGGCTGCTCGCCGACACCACGGCCGTGCCGGCGCTCACGACGGCACTGAAGGACGCGGATGCGCGCGTGCGCGGCCGCGCCGCTGAAGCGCTCGGGCTCATCGGTGATACAGGGTCGGCCGCGGCGGTGGGGCAGATGGTCGCCGCCGGCATCGCCCGGGGAGCGATCGCGTCTCTGGGGCCCGACGATGAGCAGTGGGGCAAGAGCGCGGAGGCCGATGCCGTCCGGCTCGGGTTGTTCGCGCTGGTCCGCCAGAAGGGCTACGAGCCGCTCGCCGCCGCGGTCCAGGACGGGTCGGGGCGGATTCCGGGGTGGTGGCCCGTGGCGTATGCGCTGCAGCGGACAAACGATCGCCGCGCGATTGCGGCGCTGCAGCAGCTCGCACGGACGCCCGGCCGTTACACCCGCGCGTTCGCGGCGCGTGGCCTGGGCGCGCTGAAGGACGCCGCGTCCGCGCCGCTGCTCCGGTCGATGCTCGCACAGGCGGACGCCGACCCGCTCGTGTCACCATCGATCGTCCGTGCGCTCGGGCAGGTCGGCGCCGCCGAAGGAGCGGAGCCGCTCGTGGCCTTGCTGGCGGCGGAAAGGACGGAGCCGAATCTGCGCCTCGAGGCCCTGTCGGCGCTCGGCGCCCTGAAGAGCGAGGCCGCTCTGCCGTACGTGCAGGAGCTGCTGACCCACGAGTGGCCGACGCTGCGGGCCGCGGCCGTGCGCGCCACGGCCGTCATCGATCCGTCGGGCTTTCTCACCCTGCTGTCAGGGCTGGAGCCGGATCCTCACTGGGCGGTGCGCGACGCGATTGCCGACATGCTCGCGACCATCCCCGCCGACCCGGCCGTCGACCGGCTCCGCGCCATGATCGATGACGAGGACAAGCGCGTGGTCCCGTCCGTGATTGCCGGCCTGGCGCGGCGAAAGGCGGAGGGCCTGGAGGCGCTTCTGCTCACCCAGCTGAAGTCGGCCGACACCGGGATCCGTGCCGCCGCCGCGCGCGCGCTCGGCGATCTCAAGCCGCCGAGCGGCCCGGCGGCCCTTCGCGACGCCTATCGCGCCGCGGAGTCGGATGCGAACACCGCTGTGCGCGGCGCCGTGCTGACATCCCTGGCGGCCTACGGGGCCGCCGACGCGGCCGACGCGGTGAAGGCGGCGCTTGCCGCGGACGACTGGGCACTGCGGCTCAAGGCGGCGGCCCTGATGAACACACTCGATCCGTCGGTCGAGACCACGCAGGCGATCCGGCCGGCGCCCGGCGGCCCGCTCGCCCCGTACGACTCGCCGGATGTGGTCACACCCACGGTGTCGCCGCATGCGTTCGTCGAAACCGCGAAGGGCACGATTGAAATCGAGCTGTCGGTGCTGGACGCGCCGCAGACGGCGCAGAACTTCATCACGCTCGCGCGGAAGGGATACTTCAACGGCCTGCAGATCCACCGCGTGGTGCCCAACTTCGTCATCCAAGGGGGCGATCCGCGCGGCGACGGGTCCGGCGGCCCCGGCTACTCGATTCGGGATGAGCTGAACGATCGCCCCTACGTGCGCGGGACGGTCGGGATGGCGCTATCGGGACCGGACACCGGCGGAAGCCAGTTCTTCATCACGCACTCGCCTCAGCCCCACCTCGACGCGAAGTACACGGTCTTCGGGCACGTGGTGAGCGGAATGGAGATCGTGGACCGGATCCAGCAGCTCGACGTCATCCAACGGGTGAGGATCTGGGACGGGAAAGACCTGAAGTAACGTTCCCGTACAAGCAAAAACGGGGGCGACCGACGCCCCCGTTTTTGGCGGGACGCGGTAGTTACCGCTTCTTGCCGCCCTTTTTCTTTCCGCCCTTCGCTGCTTTCTTTGCCATGTGCTTTATCCCCCCCTTCGTCTGGGATTCGTCTGCGAGGAGCATTCTCCGTATCGCAGCGCCGCTGCCATCTGGCACGTCGGCGGTGCGCCTGCCGGCGCTCGACGCTTCTTTGCTCCCTCTCCCGCGCGCATTCGCGTGAGAGGTCTGCATCTCACTCTGCTGTTCCGCGTGGTCCGCCTCGTCCCCGCCCGCGACCCGCGGCAAAAAAATCGGGGGCACCAAGTCGCCTCGATACCCCCCCGGTCGGTAGCGGGCAGTTACCGCTTCTTGCCGCCCTTTTTCTTACCGCCCTTTGCCGCTTTCTTTGCCATGAGTTCCTCCTTGGAACAGGGCTTGCTCAGCTTGTGTTTGCTGACCAGGTGTTACAACAGGTGGGCTGAGCGGGCCACCCTCATACAAGATGTAGATTATGGACGAGAACCCCGTAGTGTCAAGCACAAAGTGTGGGGAAAGTCAAAAAACCGCCGCCTGAATGGAGTTTCGGATCGGACCGTGCAGAACTGTAGAGCGCGCGCGCCGGGTTTCGACGCCGCGACGACCTACTTCGACGAGGCGCGAAGCCGCGCGAGCGCGCGGTTCGCCGCGGCGCGCGTGTCGACGCCGCCGCCGAAGAACGTGGCGGCCGTCCGGTAGTAGTCGATCGCGTCGGCCGGGCGCGCGAGACGCTCGTGAAGGCGCGCCGCTTCGAGGTAGGCGGCGGCGGCGATGGGGGCGGGGCAGTCGCGGGCGCCGCGGATCGTCGCTTCGAACGCGGCGAGCGCCGGCGCATCATCCTTCTTCGCCTGGAGCACGCGGCCGTAGCGGTAGCGGGCGACCCCGTCCTTCGGGTCGAGCACGAGGCTGCGTGCGAGCAGCGACTCGGCGCCGGGGAGATCCGACTTCTCGAGCTTCCGGAATCCTTCGAGCGACAGCCGGTACGCCTCGGCTCGCACCGGATCCGGCGTGCGCCTGATGCGTTCGGCGGCGCGCTGACGGATGCCCTGCCCCTCGGGGGACGGGCTGGCGATCGCCAGGCGATAGGCCGCGACCGCCGCATCATGGTGCCCCAGCCGGTCCTCGCCTTCGCCGAGCGCGAGATAGGCGGCCGCCATGGCGCCCGCCGGCCTGGCCGGCTCCGCGTGCAGCACGGCGCGCAGGTGCTCCAGCGCGGCGTCGGTCTGGTAGAGGGCCTCGAGCTGGCGCGCGACCCCGAGCCCGGCCTGCGCGGCCGCGAGCCCGGCCTCGTTCACGCGATGGTCGCGCGCCGCCGCCAGCAGCGCCCGCCAGGTGGCGAGGCTCGCGGTGATGTCGTGCTGATAGCGATCCTGGACCTCCGCGATCTGGGCCGCGAACAGCGGATTGCCGGGATACCGGTCGTGAAGCGATTCCAGCAGGTCCACGGCAAGGTCGGCACGCTGCTCGTACCAGAGATACAGGATCTGCAGCTGGTAGTCGGCTTCTCCCTGGAGGAGCTTGCCCCGGGTGCGCGCGCGCTGCATCCTCGCCATGCCTTCGGTCTTGTCGCCACCGGGGAGCATCAGGAGGAACCGCAGCACCCTGGCCGCCGCGGGCGCGACGTCCGCGTAGTACTGGTACAGCCCGATCCCGAAATACGCATCGTCGAGCTCTGGGTCGAGGGCGATCGCGCGTTCGAGCGCCTGCTTGATGCGCTTGCCGTCGCGGGCCGCCGCGAGCTTCTCGTCGCGCAGGACCCGCCACTGGACGCGCGCCGCGTAGGCGCCGCCCGCGTAGAAGTGCGCTTCCGCGTTCCCCGGATCTCGCAACGTCCACGCCTCCGCCCCGCGGATGGCCTGCTCGGCCTCGGCGGCGAACTGCTGATCGAGGGCACGGCTGTCGGGATCCAGGAGGATGCGCCACCACGTGGCGGTCGCGGCGAGGACATCGCACGCTTCGCGAGGCGCCGCTCCGCACGCGCGCCGCAACTCGGCGTCCGCCTGGTCGAACCGCGCGTCGAGGATGTAGTCGTAGACGCGGACCAGCGCGTCCACGCCCCTGAGGTCGGAGGGCGCTGAGGGAACTGAGGAAAAGGCGCCGGTCCCGAGCAGCCCAAGCGTCGCGACGATCACGACGCGGCACCCAGGGGCGATCATGTGAGGCTGGTGCGAAGCTGCTGCTTCTCGGCGTGGCGCTCGAGGCCGAGCGCGATCAGGCGATCCAGGAGCGCGGAATACTCGAGGCCGGACGCGGCCCAGAGCTTGGGATACATGCTGATCGTCGTGAACCCCGGAATCGTGTTCACTTCGTTCAGGTAGAGCTTTCCCGTGTCCGAGAGCAGGAAGTCGACGCGCGACATGCCCGCGCCGTCGACCGCCTTGAACGCCTCGACGGCCAGCTTTCTGACCTGATCGGCCGTCTTCTTCGGCAGGTCCGCCGGGATGACGCTCGTCGACCCTTCGTCGAGGTACTTCGAATCGTAGTCGTAGAACTCGCCTGACGGGAGGATCTCGCCCGGCACCGACGCCTCGGGCGTGTCGTTGCCGAGCACGGCGCATTCGATCTCCCGTGCGCCGGGCACCGCCGCCTCGATCACGATCTTGCGGTCGAAGCTGCCGGCGAGCGCCATCGCGACGCGCAGGCCCGCCGGGTCCTTCGCCTTCGAGATGCCCACGCTCGATCCCAGGTTCGCGGGCTTCACGAACATCGGGAACTGCAGCGCCGTCTCGAGGCTGGCCGCGACGCCGTCCGCATCGGCGTCCCAGTCGTGCCGCAGCACGACCCGATAGGGGCAGACCGGAAGGCGGCGGGCGGCAAACAGGACCTTCATCACCCCCTTGTCCATCCCGACCGCCGAGGCGAGCACTCCCGCGCCCACGTACGGAATGTTCGCGAGCTCGAGCAGACCCTGGATGGTGCCGTCCTCGCCGTACGGGCCGTGGAGCATCGGGAAGATGACATCGAGCGACAGACCGGTGACAACCGCAGCCGGCACGTCCGCGCCGCGATTGCGGGAGCGATCGATCGTGAGGATGGTTTCGTCGCTCGGGCGCGCGACCAGGTGGACCTCGCGCCCCTCACGCATGGGCCGTGACGCTTCCATCCGCGCCTGTTCGATCACGTCGCCGGCGATCATGTTGACCGGGGGCTTGTCGGCGAGCGCCCAGCGCCCGTCCTTCTCGATGCGGATGGGCACCGGCTCGTACCGCGTGCGGTCGAGGTGCATGAACACGGACGCGGCCGACGCGAGCGACACTTCGTGTTCGCCCGATCGCCCGCCGTACAGCACACCGACGCGAAGGCGCTTCACAGTGTCACAATACCAGTACGGCTCATGGCTGATGGCTCATGGCTCACCGGAAAGCTGGGCTCATGCAGGTATCACCAACCACGGGGCCAATGAGCCAGCGTGAGCCATAAGCCCTTCACCTTCCGCGTCACTGCCAGCGAAGGCTCCGCCCGGCGCGGACTCGTGGAGACGCCGCATGGCACGGTGCAGACCCCGGCCTTCATGCCGGTCGGGACCCGGGGGGCGATCAAGGGGATCACGTTCCGCGACGTCACGGAGGCGGGCGCCGAGATGATCCTGGGGAACACCTACCACCTGCACCTCCGTCCGGGCGACGAGCTGATCGCGCGCGCCGGCGGATTGCACGCGTTCATCGGCTGGCCCCATCCGATCCTGACCGACAGCGGCGGCTACCAGGTGTGCAGCCTCGCGGCGATGCGCAAGGTGACGGAGGATCGGGTGGAGTTCCGCTCGCACCTCGACGGGGCCCTGTGCGTGCTGTCGCCCGAATCGGCGACCGACATCCAGGCGCGCCTCGGTTCCGACATCGCCATGGTTCTCGACGAGCTGATCCGCACGCCGGCGTCAGACCCCGGCGCACCACGCGCCGCAATGGAGCGCTCGGTGCGGTGGGCCCGGCGCGCGCGGACGCGGATGCTCCAGTTGCGGGAGGATTCAGCGATCGCCACGGCCGTGCAGGTCACCAACCCGGGTCAGGCGCAGTTCGGCATCATCCAGGGGGGCATCGATCCGGCGCTCCGCACCGAAAGCGTCCAGGCGACGGTGGCGATCGGCTTCGAAGCGTATGCGATCGGCGGCCTCAGCGTCGGCGAGCCGGTGGACCTCATGTACGATGTCGTACGCCACACTGCCGAGCAGCTGCCGCCGGACCGCCCCCGCTATTTGATGGGCACCGGTATGCCGGACGACCTGGTCGAGTGCGTCGCGCGAGGCGTCGACATGTTCGATTGCGTGCTCCCGACCCGGAATGCCCGCAACGGGCAGCTGCTGACCCGGCACGGGGTCCTGGTCATCAGGAACGCCCGGCACGCGGAGGACCGCCGCCCGCCCGATTCGGACTGCGGCTGCTACACGTGCCGGCATTTCAGCCGCGCCTATTTGCGGCACTTGTTCATGGCCGGCGAGATGACCGCGGCGACCCTCCTCACCGTCCATAACCTCTACTTTTACCTTGACTTAATGGCGCAGATTAGGGACGCTATTGGTTTCGGTTCGTTTGAAAAGCTCCGCCAGGAGTTTCATCAAACCTTCTCCCGAAGACCTCAACAGATTTAGTATTTGATGAACGATTTATTCGCACTGTCGGGCCAGCTTCAGGGCACCAACGGACTCCTCCAGTTTCTGCCGTTCGCCCTGATCCTCGGTATCTTCTATTTCCTGATCCTGCGCCCCATGAAGGCCCGGCAGAAGAAGATCCAGGAATTCCAGGCCTCGCTGAAGGTCGGTGACAAGGTGGTCACGACCAGCGGCATTTACGGCCAGATCACGCGACTGAACGAGAAGTCCGTTCAGGTGCAGATTGCCGACAAAGTCCGTATCGAGGTCGCCCGGGCGGCCGTCGGCGGCTACCAGGGGCAGGAGCCCGTCGTGGCTGATAGCTCGAACTAGTTGCAACCATGTATAAGAACCTTCGCTGGAAAGTCGTCACCATCCTCGCCGTGTTCGTCGTGTTCTTCGGCATCGGGGTGTACCCGATGCTCGCGGATCGCTACGGTCTGCCGTGCCCCGGCTGGCTGAAGGCCAAGCAGCTCAAGCTGGGCCTCGACCTGAAGGGGGGCGTCCACCTGGTCCTCAAGGTGAACACCGACGACGCGCTCAAGGCCGTCAGCACGTCCACGAGCGAGCAGCTCCGCGAGTCGCTGCGCGCGAGCGGGATCACCATCACGAGCATCTCCGTGCCGGTGCCGATGGCGTTCCGCGTCGAAGGCGTCGCGCCCGACAAGGACGCGCAGTTCCGGCAGGCCGCCGACGAGATCGCCTCCGCGAATTACGACCGCAATCCGCTCACCGGCGGCTCTTACGAGTTCAGGATGAAACCGATCGTCGAGCGGGATCTCCGCGAGCAGGCCGTCGAGCAGTCGATGCAGACGATCGACCGTCGGGTCAACGAGCTCGGCGTCACCGAGCCGAGCATCTCGCGGCAGCCGCAAGGGGAGGAGATCCTCGTACAGATGCCGGGCGTCACCGACGTGGCGCGGGCCAAGGAGATCATCCGCAACACGGCGCAGCTCGAGTTCAGGCTCGTCGAGGCGGGCCCGGCGCCGAAGGACGAGCTCCTCAAGCAGTACAACGGCACCCTTCCGGGCGAGATGGAGATCCTGCCCGGGTCCTTCAGCGCCACGGAAGGCGCTGACCCCGGGTCGACCTTCTACGTGGTTCGCAAGGTGGCGCCGGTCACCGGCCGGGACCTCCGCGTCGCGAAGCCGGGGCTCGACGAGAACAACTCGCCGGCCGTCCACTTCGAGCTCAAGTCCGAGGGCGCGGCGAAGTTCGGCAAGCTCTCGGGCGAGAACATCGGCCGCTATCTCGCCATCATCCTCGACAACAAGGTCGTCTCGGCGCCGAAGCTCGAAGGGCGCATCACCGACCAGGGCCGCATCAGCGGCGGCTTCACGGCCGAGAGCGCGAACGACCTGTCGCTCACGCTTCGGTCCGGCGCGCTGCCGGCGGGGCTCACCTATCTCGAAGAGCGCGTCGTCGGCCCGACGCTCGGCGCGGACTCCATCCGCGCGGGCGTCCTCTCGTCGTTCGTCGGCCTGATCCTGATCATGGTGTTCATGCTCTGGTACTACAGGCTCTCGGGCATCAACGCGATTGTCGCGCTCATCTTCAACCTCGTCATCCTGCTGGGCCTGATGGCGTATTTCGGCGCCGTCATGACGCTGCCCGGCATCGCCGGCTTCGTCCTGACAATGGGCGTCGGCGTCGACTCGAACGTCCTGATCTTCGAGCGCATCAAGGAAGAGCTCGCGGCGCAGCGCGGCGTCCGCGCCGCCATCAAGGCGGGCTTCGACCGCGTGTTCCTCACGCTGCTCGACACCCACGTGGCGTCGCTCATTTCCGCGATGTTCCTGTTCCAGTTCGGCACGGGGCCCATCCGCGGGTTCGCGCTGACGCTGTCGATCGGGCTGTTCGTCAACCTGTTCACTTCCATCTTCGTGTCGAGGACGCTATACGAGGTCGAGCTCTCTCAGCGCCAGAACGTCGCGACCCTCAGCATCTAGCGCCGCCGAACACGCGGCATACGCGAAAGACGTACGGACACTGCAATGCATATTTTCAACAATCCCAACTTCGATTTCGTCCGGTGGAAGTGGCATGCGATCGCCATCTCGTGGGTCGTCATCCTGGCGGGGGCGTTCGTCATCTGGACCAAGGACATGCCGAAGGGGGTCGAGTTCTCCGGCGGCACCATCGTCATCCTCCAGTTCGAACAGCCGCCTGACCTCGACAAGATCCGCACGCTGCTCCCCGGCGGGGGCGCCAACGCGATCGTCCAGTCCTACGGCGAGCCGGCGGCCAAACAGGTGCTGATTCGCGTCCACTCTGCGGGCGCAGAGTCCGGCGGGGCCCTCAGCGCCACCGCCGACGCGGTCGTGGCGGAACTGAATCGGGGCGGCATGGGGCCCATCGCCCCGAGCTGCCTTCCCGGGCGTCCCGGCAACTGCGTCGCGGGTACGGAAATCGTCGGGCCGACGGTCGGGAAGGAGCTCGAACAGCGCGGCCTCCTCGCCACGGTGTTCGCGCTGACCGGCATCCTCATCTACATCGCGCTGCGGTTCCGCCTCAGTTTCGCGGTCGGCGCCGTCGTGGCCACCATCCACGATCTGCTGATCACGGTCGCGTTCCTGGCCATCTTCAGATACGAGCTCAGCCTCAACGTGATCGCGGCGCTGCTGACGATCACCGGCTATTCGATGAACGACACGATCGTCATCTACGACCGCGTCCGCGAGAACCTGCGGACGATGCGGCGCGACAACATCGCGAGCGTGGTGAACGCGGCGGTCAACCAGATGCTCGACCGCACGATGATCACCGGCGGCTTGACGCTCCTCTCCGTCATCGCGCTGTATTTCTTCGGCGGGGAAGTGCTGAAGGGCTTCGCCTTCACGATGATCGTCGGCATCATCACCGGCACGTATTCGAGCGTGTTCATCGCCGCTGCCATCGTGGTCATCTGGCAGGGACGGACGCCGCTGAAAACCGCACCCGCGGCGCCCGTTGCCCCCGCCCGCAAGCAGGGCAAGCGCGCCCGCGCGTCGTAGTGCATTACGAACGAGCGCCGGCGAGTGAGCCACGCTCGCGGCACGCCTTCGCGCCGCAGGCGCTTCGGCGCGACGAAGGCCAATCGGTTGAACTCGCTGTGTCGGAAGACGTCAAGGTTGGAAACGTCATCGTATTTCCTGAGGGCGCACGCGTCTCAGGCACCGTCACGGAAGCCATGCAAAAGCGTCGCATGGGTCGAGCCGGCAAGCTGGATTTTTC
>JANOJK010000285.1:0-2047 GCA_031408165.1 Acidobacteriota bacterium
CGAGACGAGGTCCCCGACAATGGTGGCGGTACCACGCATGGCGCCAAGCCATCCGTCGCGCGAGCCGGCGAACGCGGGCGGAATGACTTCGGCGCGACATGACCTCCACGGCCTGCAGTACACGCTCGACGTCGCCAGGCATCTCGTGTTGCCTGCCCTCACGCTTTCGCTCCCCACGATGGCCCTCGTCGCGCGGGTGGCGCGGGCGGCCATCGCGGACGCGCTGCGCGAGCCCTTCGTACTGGCGGCGACGGCGCGCGGCCTCACGCGGCGCCGGGTCGTCCTGAAACACGCGGCCGCGAATGCGGTCGTCCCGGTGATCGCGCTGGTCGGCGAGCACGCGGCGACCGTGGTCGCCGGCGCGGCCTTCACCGAAGCCCTGTTCGGATGGCCCGGCCTCGGGCACCTGGTGCTGCACGCGTCGCTACACCGCGACTATCCCCTGGTGACGGCGGCCTTCATCGTCATCTCCTCGAGCGTGGTCGTGGTCAATGCCGCGACCGACATCGCCTGCGCGTACATGGATCCGCGGTTGGCGCCGGCCTGACGCATGAGCGCCTGGAGTCGATCGCGCGGCGCGCGTACGGGCACGGTGCTGCTCCTCATCCTCGCCGGCGTGGCCGTCGCGGCCCGCTGGATTTCCCCAGGGGACCCGTTCGCCATCACGGGTCCGGCCCTGCTCGCGCCGCAATCGGCGCATGCGTTCGGCACCGACGATCTTGGACGGGACGTGCTGGCGGGCGTCGTGCACGGCGCCTCGGTCTCGCTCATCGTCGGGTTCGCGGCCGCCGGCCTCTCCGCACTGATCGGCGTCGCCGTTGGCGGTCTCGCCGGCATCGGGAAGGGCGCGGATCTGCTGCTGATGCGTGTGACCGAGTTCGCCCAGGCGCTGCCGCGGTTCTTCCTGCTCCTCACGTTGGTCAGCCTCTTCGGCGGACGCGTCTGGTTTATCGTCGTGGCGCTCGGGCTGACGGCGTGGCCGGCAACGGCGCGCCTGTTCCGGGCGCAGGTGATGACGCTCATGCAGCGGGACTTCGTCGCGGCGTCCCGCGCGGCGGGCGAGCGCGAGGTTGGCATCGTGATCCGGCACGTGCTGCCGCTGGCGCTGCCGGTGCTCGCGTCACAGATGGCCTTCCAGGCCGGCGCGGCCATTCTCGCCGAGGCCGGGCTCAGCTTTCTCGGCCTGGGGGACCCGGCGGTCATGAGCTGGGGCGCGCAACTCGGCTCGGCCCAGCGCTTCATCCGCGAGGCGTGGTGGATGTCCGTCTTCCCCGGCCTGGCGATCACGATGACCGTGCTCGCGTGCAATCTGCTGGCGGACGAGGCCGGGCGGCCCCCCGGCGATATCATCGCCCGATGAATCTGAGGTCCCCCTGGTGCGGCTGACGCCCGCACGCGCATGGAGCCCCTTCGCTCGCCTGGCGCATCGTGAGCCTCGAAGGTTCGTCCCTGATCTCACAACTGCACGCCCGGAGACGACTCGTAAGCGGAGCCGGAGCGGCAGAGCTCGTCGAGCGTCTGGGCGAACAGCTCGTAGAGGAGCTTCAGCCGATCGATGTCCTTGATGACGCCCGTCACCAGGAAGGCGAGCTCGTCCACGCCCTCTGGAAACGTCGGGCCGAACCATCCCTCGTCGTCCTTGACCGAGAAGTGGATATCCTTCTGCGCCGAAATCAGCTCCCGGATTTTCGGGTTCGCGAACAGGCGCCGCAGTTTTCCTTCGTCGTTCCCCTTGATGATGAAGTCCCGATCGAAATCGGCGAAGCCGACCTCGACGTCCTGCATGCCGAGCAGCTTGCCGAGATTGCTGAACAGGCCGCGGCGGTAGATGCGGAACCGGAAGCCGTCGGGGTTGACGTAGGGCGCGCGCATGCGCGTGTAGACGATGGTCACCTTGCCGGTCGACACGACGTACTTGTCGAGCGTGACGGTCCATTCGCCGTGAGTGGCCTGGACCTTGTCACCCTTCCAGAAGCCCCCTTCCACGTACTGCGCGCCGATCTCTTCACTCAGTTGCCGCCAGATTTCCTTCTGGCTCGGTCCGAAC
>JANOJK010000665.1:0-6249 GCA_031408165.1 Acidobacteriota bacterium
CGTGGGTGGACGAGGTTGCCGCGATGACGCGCCCCGATCGCATTCTCGTGTGCGACGGGTCCGAGGCCGAACGAGACGGTCTTGTCGCGGCGAGCGTCGCCACCGGCGAGCTGATTGCGCTCGATCAGCGGAAGATGCCCGGCTGCTACCTGCATCGGAGCGCCCCGCACGACGTGGCCCGCACCGAGCACCTCACCTTCGTCTGCACGGCACAGAAGGACGACGCCGGGCCCAACAACAACTGGATGGCCCCTGCGGACGCCACCGCCAGGCTGACCCCGCTCTTCACCGGATCGATGAAGGGCCGGACGATGTACGTCGTCCCCTTTCTGATGGGGCCGCCGGGATCGCCCTTCTCGAAAGTCGGCGTCGAGATCACCGACAGCAAGTACGTCGCCCTCAACATGCGGATCATGACGCGCGTCGGCTTGCCCGCGCTCGAGCATCTCGGCGCCTCCGACGACTTCACGCGGTGCCTGCACTCCATCGGGGACCTCAGCCCGGAGCGGCGCTTCATCATGCACTTCCCCGAGCAGAACACCGTGTGGTCGATCGGGTCGGGCTACGGCGGCAATGCGCTCCTCGGCAAGAAGTGCATGGCACTGCGGCTGGCAAGCTGGCTCGCGAAGAAGGAAGGCTGGCTGGCGGAGCACATGCTCATCCTCGGCCTCCAGGATCCGCAGAACCGGATGCATTACATCACCGGCGCGTTCCCGTCAGCCTGCGGCAAGACGAACCTGGCGATGCTGGTGCCCCCCGCGGATCTGCCGGGCTGGAAGGCCACCACGGTCGGTGACGACATCGCGTGGTTGCGGCCGGGCGCGGACGGCCGGTTGTGGGCGGTCAACCCGGAGTCTGGCTTCTTCGGCGTCGTCCCCGGCACGAGCCGGAAGACCAACCCCACCGCGTTCGACATGATCCAGCGCAACACGATCTTCACCAACGTGGCGTTGCGGCCCGACGGCACGCCGTGGTGGGAAGGGCACGACGATCCCCCGCCGGCGCAGGCGCTGGACTGGCAGGGACGCCCGTGGACGCCCGCCTCGCCCGAGAAGGCGGCGCATCCCAACAGCCGCTTCACGACGCCTGCGACGCAATGCGCCTCGCTGTCTCCAGAGTTCGCCAACCCGCACGGCGTGCCTATCGACGCGATCCTGTTCGGGGCCCGCCGGCAGCGCCGCATTCCCCTCGTCTTCGAAGCCCGCTCCTGGCAGCACGGCGTGTTCCTCGGGGCCACGCTGTCGTCGGAGACGACCGCCGCCGCGACCGGCAAGGTCGGCGTGTTCCGGCGCGATCCGATGGCGATGTGGCCGTTCTGCGGCTACAACATGGGGGATTACTTCCAGCACTGGCTGGACGTCGGCGCAAAACTGTCCCGGCCGCCGAAGATCTTCCGCGTGAACTGGTTCCGCACGAATGAGTCGGGGCGGTTCCTCTGGCCCGGCTTCGGCGACAACCTGCGTGTGCTGAAGTGGATTCTCGACCGCTGCCAGGGGGGTGGCGTCGCGGTGGAGACCGTCATCGGCCCCGTCCCGGGGCGGGACGCGATCGATCGCGCGGGGCTGAACATGACCGAGGCCGACATGGCGGAGCTCCTGAAGGTGGACCCGGCCGAGTGGGTCGAAGCGATCGCCGGCCAGGAAGAGCTGATGCAGATGTTCGGCGACCGGATGCCGATGGAAATCAGGGCCGAGCACGAGGATCTTGGGCGCCGCATCAACGCCGCCATCACGCCGGCCGACCTGGTGGGGCGCGAGGGAGGCGAGTGAATTGGGGAATCCTCAGTTGCCCAATTGAACAATCAGTATGGGGGGGCCCCATCGCTGAAGCGTCGGGCTGACCTGGTAGACGGTCGGACCGGCCTGCAGGTACTCACCGTAGCGCGCGAGGTCGGCCGCGCTGATGATCAGGTAATCCACGCGCTGGCGGTACCAGTCCACGCCCTGGTCGAGCAATAGCTCGGTCCCCGTCACCCTGAACCCCGCCGCCTCCAGATAGGTCGGCCCGCTGTTCTCGACGGCCACGCGCGTGCCGCGCGGCGTGTTGGTCCGCAGCCACTCGGCCGCCAGTGAGCGCGTGTCCGATCGCTTGTGCAGATCCAGCCAGCGGATGGTCGTGGCGGCGGGCTGGTAGAGGAGGCACAACGCGGCCACGGCGGTGATCGTCCGCCGGACCGCCGGTCGCGCCAGGGGCTCGAACCGGGAGAGCGCCTGGATCAGCCCGAAGACGGCGACCGAGGTGAACAGACAGAGCATCGGGACGAGCGGCAGCGCGTACCGGCCGAACACGTGCGAGTGCGTGGCGAGCATGTAGAAGTACGCCACCGTGAACAGGATGACCGGCATCCAGCGGCTGCGGGCGACGGGGCGCCCGAGCACGACCACCAGACCCCCGAGCGCGATCGGGACGAACCACCGCCCTCCCGGGGGGGAGAGGTGCTTCACATACAGGAGCCACACCGGATCGCCCGCGCGTGACGGGGCCGCGAACCGGGCGAACTGGGCGGCGAAACCGTCGAGAAACGCGGGCAGATCGAGGATGGTGTATGGCGCGCAGACGACGAACCCTGTCGCGGCCGCGCCAATGATGACGCCGAGTTTCCGCAGTCGATCGGGTGACGATCGTTCGTGCAGCACCCATGCGGCCACGACCGCGAGCAGGGCGATGCCGCCGGTGTACTTGGCAGCGGCGGCAAGCCCGCACGCCGCGCCGGCCCACGCGTAGGCGCGGGAGGTGCCGAGGCGCGCCGCGCGCAGCGCCAGCCACACGGTCAGGGTCGTCAGCGCCGTCGCCGGCACGTCGGTCAGGATGAAGTGGGACTCGCGCACGTGCATCGGGCGCACGGCGACCTGCGCCGCCGCCAGCAGGGCCACGCGGCGCGACGACAGTTCACGCCCGGTGCGGTAGGTGAGCCAGACGGTCCCGACGCCAATCGCCGCCGCCGCGACGCGGCCCGTCGAGTACACCGCCGCGATCGTATAGGCGTCGAGCGACGCCCACTCCCCCTGGAGCGCGCCCCAGAGGAACCGCGCGATCGCCACCATCGCGTGGAGGTAGATGACGAGTGTCGGGTAGTCGAAAACGTGGGGGTTCCAGTCGCCGGTGCGGAGAATGCGCAGCGCCCGATCGACAATCTGCGGCTCGTCGATGCCGACCGCGTGCGGGATCCCCGCGTCCAGGTACCACAGCCTGGCCGCGGCCGCAACCGCCAGGATCAGCGCAGGAAGAACCAGCCTTCCGAGCTGCGCCGTCCGCGAACGAGTGGACGTCATTGAACGCAGCGAAGAAGATATCACGCAGATTCGTGCCCACCACAGGTGGCTCCGAATCGTCCGCCGCCAGTGGTAGATTCGACACCCTGAATGCCCGGGATGCGTGAACGATCCGGATTGATTGCCGCCCTCGTGGCCCTGGGCGCGTTTGTCGCGTTCAACGCGAATGGACGGGAGATCCAGTCATATGATTCCCAACCTGCGAAGTTCCTGGCTGTGGAGATGGCGAAGCGACACACCTTCGCGCTCGGCCATGTGGTCGGGCGGGTGCCGGCACTCGCTGAACGTCCCGGGTTTGCGAAGGACTTGCGTGGAAACTACCGTTCCGCGTATCCGCTCCCCTCTGCCGCCGCCGCGGGCGCAGTAGCCTGGGTGTTGTCCGCCGTCCACGTGGTTGACCTCGAAGCCCCCGTCGCAGCGAATCTGATCGCCAAAGCCACAGCCTCCCTGCTCACAGCGTTGACCGTTGGATGTGCATTTCTCGTCGCTGTGCGGCGACTGTCGAATGCGCGGGCGGCCGTAGTTGCGCTCGGCCTCGGGTTGGGCACGAACCTGTGGGTTGGCGTGAGCCAGACGCTGTGGCAGCAGGAGACGGCTTTCCTGACCCTCATGTGGGCGATACTCCTGCTCGACACGGACAAACCGTCTGTCACCCGGGCGGTGATGGTGGGCGTGCTGCTCGGGTGCGCCGGGTGGGCGCGCCCTCAGATCGCGCCGACAGTAGCCATCGTGGCGATCTCCATGCTCGTACGCTGGGGAGCATGGGCGGCAGTCGCGCTGATTCCGATCCTGGTGGCAGCCGGCGCGGCAATGTCGATCAATCTCGCCTGGTTCGGGCATCCACTCGGGGTGGTGCCGGCGCTCGAGGCGCTGCACCCCTCGGTTCATGGGGTCGCCGGAAGTCTGGGCGCCAAGCCCTGGGTGGCAGCGGCGGGTCTGCTGGTCAGCCCCAGTCGAGGCCTGCTCGTCTTCAGTCCCGTTGTCGCCGTCGCGGCGGCCGGGTTCGGCGCGGCGCGGCGTGGCGGGTGGGCGTCGCCGCTTCGCTGGTACCTGCTCGCGGCGCTCACGCAGTTCGTGTTCTACTCGATGTACAGCGTGTGGTGGGCCGGGCACACCTACGGCCCCCGTTACGCCCTCGACCTGGTACCAGTGCTGGTGCCTCTCGCGGTCGCGGGATTCCCGGTGGTCGCGGGCAGAAGGGCGCTCGCCATCCTGGCGATTCTCGCCCTGGCCTGGTCGGTGACGGTGTCGGCCGCCGGTGCGTTCATTTATCCTGCCGAAGGATGGAGCACGTTCCCGTCTGACGTCGACCGGAACCACGATCGGTTGTGGGAGTGGCACGATTCCCAGATCCCTCGGACCTTCGGCAGTGCGTTCAGCCCGCAGAATTTTGATTTGGTCACTCTGGATGCCATCCGCCGCCGGTGATCGGATCCGCACCGCGCCTCTGAGGCGATCGGGGCCGTGCCGGCTCCTATCGCCACGCCGCGCCGGTTGCACTATCATCCGCTGATGCCGCACGCCTTCACCATCGGGGTCGAGGAAGAGTTCCAGATTGTCGACCCGGAGACGTGGGAATTGCGCTCGCATGTGTCCGAGCTCCTGGCATCGAGCGCGTCACTCGGCAATCAGATCAAGCGCGAGCTCCACCAGTCGATTGTCGAAGTCGGCACCAAAATCTGCGCGAACGTGACCGAACTGGAGCACGAGGTCTGCCACATCCGCCGCGAGCTCTCGCAGAACGCCGAACGCGTCGGGCTGCGGATCGCGGCCGCCGGCACACACCCGTTCTCGAACTGGAAGGACCAGATCCTCTCCCCCGGCGAACGCTACCAGAACATCGTCGAAGAGCTGCAGCAGCTGGCGCGCTCGCTGCTCATTTTCGGCCTGCACATCCACGTGGCCGTGCCGGACAAAGCGAGCACGATCGAGCTCCTGAACGAGGCGCGGTACTTCCTCCCCCACCTGCTCGCGCTCTCGACCAGCTCACCGTTCTGGCAGGGGCGCGACACCGGGCTCAAGTCGTACCGGACCACGGTCTTCCGCCGGTTCCCGCGCAGCGGCATCCCCGACCAGTTCAACTCCTGGAGCGAGTACGAGGAGTACCTGGACACGCTCGTCGAGCTCCACTGCATCGACAACGGGAAGAAGCTCTGGTGGGATCTGCGTCCGCATCCGCACTTCGGCACGCTCGAGTTCCGCGTGTGCGACGTCCCGACCTCGCCGCGTGTGACCGTCGCGCTCGCCGCGCTCGCGCAGGCGCTCGTCGTGAAGCTCTACCGCCTGCGCCGGAGCAATCTGGGGTTCCGCATCTATTCGCGCGCCCTCGTCGAGGAGAACAAATGGCGCGCGGCCCGATACGGGCTCGACGGCCGGCTCATCGACTTCGGCAGGCGCATGGAAGTGCCGATGCGCGAGCTGGCGCTCGAGCTCCTCGCGTTCGTGGACGACGTGGTCGACGAGCTGGGCAGCCGGAAGGCGCTCGGCTACGTGCGGACGATCCTCGCCGAGGGGACGAGCGCGGACCGGCAACTGCAGGTGTACAAGGAGACGGGCGATCTTCGCGCGGTCGTCCGCTGGGTGGTCGACGAAACCCGCGCGGGGCATGAGGGGGTCGCATGAGCGCGAGCGAGCGCGTCCGGGGGTCCGGCGGGGCGAAGCCCCCCGGAGAAGAATGAAAGTCGGGTTGCTCTGCGGCCGCGAATACTCGTTCCCGCCGGCGTTCCTCGATCGCGTCAACGCGCTCGGCCGCGAGCACGGCATCACGGCTGAGATGGTCACGCTCACAGGCACCACGATGGGCGAGCCGTCGGCGTACCGCGTCATCGTGGACCGCATCTCGCACGAGGTCGAGTACTACCGCGCGTTCCTGAAGCACGCCGTGCTCGAGGGCACCTACGTCATCAACAACCCGTTCTGGTGGACGGCCGACGACAAGTATTTCAACTATTCGGTGATGGCCAAGCTCGGCGTCGCC
>JANOJK010000679.1:0-2540 GCA_031408165.1 Acidobacteriota bacterium
AATTCCCTCTTTTATCTGCTTTCGATCGGACTATTACCCGTACAAGCCATCTCATAAACGGCCTCGCGAACGCGCGGTAGGGTGTGCGCCACGCGAACGGAGCGCGCCGGCGACGCGGCGCGCGCGAGAGCGTGTGGGGGAGTCCGAGGGGCGACGCCCCTCGGTTATGACTAGTCAGGCAGGCCGATGTACCAACCACCCCGCTCCTCACGACGATCCTGCTGCTTCTGTTCGGGTGTCTGCCGAGCAAGCCGACGCCGGAGATTCCTCTACCCGAGGCGACCTGTCGCAGGTAGCGTTTCTGGCACGGCATGCGGCGACGGGGCCGAAGGCGCATGGACCGGCGCGGTATACTGGCGTTGGCGCATCGGGGCGTCACCCACGTCCGCGGAAAGGACTGCGTCCACCCCGACATCGGTCTTGTCATCGTCAGGATGATCTCTTTTCCTGCCCGGGAGAGCGGACAACGGGCGCGTATGGCTGTGCGGTAGGCACCGCCGGGAGAGGAGCTCGTCATGACCGTTCACCGGACTCACCCGCCCGCTCGCGCGATCAGCGAGACTCCCGATATCGATCAACTGAAACGACAGGCCAGGGAGCTGCTGGAGGCGTATCGCGCGCAGTCACCAGACGCGGTCATCGAGGTCGCCGCCTACCATCGCACCGCGACGCCGGAGACCTTCGCCCTGCACGACGCGCAGTTCGTTCTGGCGCGCTCGTACGGGTTCGAGAGCTGGCCGAAGCTGAAGGCGGCCGTCGATGGCGTCACGACGACGAGGTTGCACGAGGCCGTGCAGAGAGGCGACCTCGGCGCCGCTCGCGCGCTTCTCGCGCGGCGGCCGGAAATCGTAGATCTGTTGCGCGGGGGACCGTCTGGCTTCGAAATACGCGCCCTCCACATCGCGGTCATGCAGCGCGACGTCGAGATGACGCGGCTGCTGCTCGAGGCCGGGGCGGACACGCGCGGCGGCATCTGGCCCAACCGCGACGCGACCAGCCCGCGCACCATGGCAGAGGAACGCGGGTACGAAGAGATCGTCGCGATGATGGTCGCGCAGGAGGAGGAGCGCGGCGCGCGCGGCGCGGACGCCTCTGGCGACGGCTTCCGCCGCCTCCGTCACGCCATGATGACAGGCGGCGAGGAGGCGGTGATCGCCGTGTTCGAGTCCCAGCCCGCGCTTGCCGACGTCTGCCCACCCGACGGCGTGACGATGCTGCACCGCGCGGCAGGCCAGGGCACGCTCCGGGTGGCGAAGTGGTTGCTCGACCACGGGGCGGACGTGAACCGGAAGTCGCAGCCGGACTTCTGGCGGCGCGAGGGACGGACGCCGCTGGACTTCGCCGCATGGGAATGTGCCGGGGATCCGTCGGGCGGATCGACATGCGAGGCGATGGCCGCGCTGCTCATCGAACGTGGTGCCGCACTGACTGCGCTCTCGGCGGCCGCACTCGGACGTTGGGACTATCTCGCCTCATGTCCGCTCGACTCGCTGCAGGGCAAGGGGCTGCTCCAGGCGGCAGTACGGAACAACCGTCCTGCCGTGCTGCGTCAATTGCTCGAAATGGGCCTGGACCCGGACGAGCGCACGCAGCTAGGACAGCACGAAGATCAGACGTTCTCGACGGGCGGCCCGCTGCTGGAGGCGGTCAACGTCGGACGGATCGACATGGCGCGCGTGCTGCTCGCGCACGGCGCCGATCCGAACGCCCAGGTGTTCACATCAGGCTCGCCAACCGCTGCGGCCTACAGCGGCGGGTCCCCACGTGTGAGTGCGCCTGACCAGGCAATGATCGACTTGATGGTGGAACACGGCGGCTGGATTGACGCCGCTTCGGTCGGGTACTTACGCAACGCGGATCTCGCACGCCGCATGCTCGTGGGTGAGCTCGACCCGCATCTGGAGTCCGGCACGTTCTCGGGTCAGACGGTCGAAGAACAGATCCTGTGGAGCGGCGCGAGTGGCCGGAGCGCCGACATCGTGCGCATGGCGCTGGAGCGGATCGAGTGGGCGCGGGACGACCCGCGATGGTTCTGGATGCTGTGGCGCCCGCTGCCCGGATATCAGGATCTCGACGACGCCGAACAGAGGGACTGCCGCGAGTCGTTTCGGCTGATTCTCGAGCGCTGCGATCCCAATCTTCGGGCCGGGGAGTCTGGACAGACGATGCTGCACGAAGTGATCGCGCGAGACCATGGAGTGGGAGTGGCTCTGGCGTCCATCCTGCTGGATGCGGGGGCGGACCTGGACGTCCGGGACGAATTCTTGAAGAGTACGCCCCTCGGGTGGGCGTGTCGCTGGGGCCGCATGGAGCTGGTCACACTGCTGCTGGCTCGAGGGGCCGATCCGATCGAGCCCGCGGCCGAGCCGTGGGCCACACCGCTCGCGTGGGCCGAACGGCGTCAACATGCGGGGATTGCCTCGATCCTCCGGCACCACGGAGCAGACCGATAGCTGCAGTCAGAGTCTGAAAGCGCAACAAGGACAGATTGAGGTCCGCACGACGACTACCTGCTCTTGAGCCCATCGCCCGGGCGAGTA